>NZ_BAAAMR010000005.1:0-171572 GCF_039529375.1 Actinomadura napierensis | reverse complement strand
CACCTTCCGCCACCTGGTCGACGGCAAGAAGCCGGACAGCAACTACGACACCGGCACCTCGGTCGGCCACCTCAAGGGCGTCAAGTACCAGATCCTGTCCTGGGGCCACGGCGCCGGCAAGAAGGGCACCCCCAAGCCCCTCGGGTAACGAATGAACGAAAGGGCGGCATCCCACCCGGGATGCCGCCCTTTTCGCGTCCCCGGCCGCCGTCGGGCAGCCCGGCTAGGGTGCCGCCATGCCCGATGAGAACGTCCTGACGCTCCCCGACTCCTGGCGCGCCGAGCTGCATCCCCGGCGCGGCGGCGTCCCCGTCCAGGTGCCCGAGGCGGACGTCTCCGCCGTCGAGACGATGACCGCCCGCGTCGACGACACCGTGCATCGCGTCCTGGAGCACCCCGACCAGGATCCGGAGCTCGCCGAGCGGGCCCGCGCGTACCTTGGGGGCACGGCCGACCCGGTGGGCGCGGCGGTCGTGGCGGGTCTCCTGGACCGGTCGCGCTACGGCGTGGCCCCCGCTACCTCGCCGACGCCTGGACGGCGCAGCACGGGCTCGCCTTCGCCGTCCGGACGTACGCCGAGGCGAACGTCATGGCGGTGGGGCGGGCCCCGTCCGGCAACGAGTCCATCGTCCGGTACCGCGGATCCAACGAGAGCCAGGCGCTGGCGAACTCGGGCAGGCGGATCGGGCACCGCCTGCGCGGCCTGCTCGCCGCGGCCGACGACGACGCGTACGCGGAGGCGGTGGACGGCCTCGCCGAGCACCGGCGCGACCGGCTCCAGCGGATCGTGGTCTCGCGTACCGGAGCCCGCTGCGGCCGGCGAGCAGGTCGAACGCCTCGTCCGACGGCACCAGCGCCAGCGTCTCCAGCACCCGCCTCCGGTCGGCCTCCTCGAACCCCCGGTCGACCAGGGGGTCCAGCAGGGGCGCGGCGGCCGTGCCGAGGCCGTCCAGCACGGTGACCAGCACGCCGGCATCGGTGCGCGCCGACGTGAAGGACTGCGGCCAGCCGGCCGGAGGGGGCACGGCGAGCAGGTCCAGATGGTGCGGAGACCCCAGCGCGCACATCAGCATCCACCAGTAGCCCGATTCCACACCCCGGCCGTTGGGAGGAGCGGCGCAGCCCTCCTCCACCCAGTCCGTGCGCGTCGGCACGAGGTAGGTTCGACCGCTACTTCGCCGGACATCCGCTGATCTTCCACATCGCACGCCGCCTGGTCTGGCTCGCCGACCACGGCGACACGACCACCGCGTTCCGGCTCGCCGAAGACCGCACCTGCGCCGACGCCGCGGACGAGCCCTACACACCGCCCGAGTCAGCCCGGATACGGATCGCACACCCGATCGAGCTGGGCGAGGCCGGCGTCACCGCCTGGGGCGAGGTGTTCGCCGACTACGAGATCCTCCAGCCCTTCCCCCAGCTCGGCCGAGGCGTCCACGCCCTGACCGAGGAGGAGAAGGCGGCCGACCACCTGGAGCGCTTCGAGGGCCTGACCGTGCCGACCGGCGTCGTCCTCGGGCTCGAACGCCTCGGCTGGGCGCGCGCGACTCCCGACCACCACAACGTCCAGGACACGATCGCCCGCGCCCTGCCCGACGGCCTGCTCGCGACCATCCACCTGCATCCCGGCATCGAGGCCGGAGACCCGCGAGCACGTCCCGAGCAGACGCTACGCCTGGTCAGCCTCGCCGAAGCCCCCGGCACCGGCCCGACCCGCACCGGGCACACCTTCGCCAAACTGGACGACCTCACCGCCTCAGAGCTCCTAGGCCACCTCACCCACCTGACCAGATCAGCCCCATAACACCAAAGGACCAGACGCTCGACGTGCCTTCCGGGCCCTTGGCCCGGAAGGCGGACAGCACGAAGCCCCTCCGCAGAACGAGCCGACCAGCAATCGACGAGGGCGCATGAACAGCGCACATCGGAGGGCCCATCCAGCACACCGACCACAACGGTGTTGAGCCGGTACGAGCGGCCGAACACGGGTTGGCGGCCGGGATTCCGTGGCGCGGGCGAGGCTCGGCCGGGGCCCATACGCGAACAGCGACGACTCCGTGTACGGAGGTCGTCGCTGGTGGTTGCGGGGTGCGCCGTCAGGGACTTGAACCCCGAACCCGCGGATTAAGAGTCCGCTGCTCTGCCAATTGAGCTAACGGCGCCTGTCTTTAGGGGCTCCGGCCTTGGCCGGTGTCCCTGGCGACAGGAAGAACAGTAGCAGGACCCGCGGACCAGTGCGAATCGGTTACTCCCCGCCCGGCAGGACGCTCACGATGCCCCGCCACAGCGCGATCGCGGTGGCGCGGGAGCTGACGCCGAGCTTGCCGTAGATGCGGTTGACGTGGTTCTTCACGGTCTTCTCGCTGAGGAACAGCTGCCGGGCGATCTCGCCGTTGGAGCGTCCGGTGGCGATCAGGTCCATCACCTCGGCCTCCCGCGCGGACAGCCCGAGCGACACGCGGTTGGCGTCCCGGACGCTGCGGATCAGGTCGTGCACGGTGAACGCGCCGGGCACCAGGTGCCCGCAGGCGCCGCCGCGGATCGCGGTCTCGACGGCGGGGCCGTCGTCGGCGGAGGCCAGCACGAACACCCGGGACGAGCGGCTGAGCGGGGACGCGTGCTGCGCGGCGCCGGCGTCCAGCAGCACGATGTCGGGCCGCAGCCGCTCGGCCAGCGGCAGCGCCGCCGCCGCGTCATGGGTCTCGGCCACGACCTCCATCTCGCTGCTGCCGTCGAGCAGGGTGATCACGTTCGCCCGCACGCGGGCGTCGCCGTCCACCACAAGTACGCGCAGTGGGGCGGTCTCATCGACACTCATCCGTCGCCCTTGGGGTGTCGTTGGCGTTTATAGGGTCGGAGCATAACCGTCCGATCATCCTGAGCCAACGAAGAACGACGCGCGCCGCCACCGCCCGAGCGCGGCCACCGACCGCAAAAGGAAAAAGCCCCGGTCGTCTCCGCGACGACCAGGGCTTCCTTTGCCTGGGGTGAGTGAGGGGACTTGAACCCCCGACATCTTGGACCACAACCAAGTGCTCTGCCAGCTGAGCTACACCCACCATGGCCGGGATCGCTCCCGGCTCCCAGTAGTGTAGCGGCTCCCGGGGAGTGGGTCAGCCGGGTGCGGCGTCAGCGGGCGGAGATGTCCGCGGCGAGGGCGCGGGCGGTCTCGGAGTCGGGGCCGGGCTGCGGGACGAACACGGCGGCGCGGTAATAGCGCAGTTCCTGGATGCTCTCGGTGATGTCGGCGAGGGCGCGGTGCCCGCCCTTCTTCTCCGGGCTGGCGAAGTAGGCGCGCGGGTACCAGCGCCGGGCCAGCTCCTTGATGGAGGAGACGTCGACCATGCGGTAGTGGAGGTGGGAGTCCAGGGCGGGCATGTCGCGGGCCAGGAACGAGCGGTCGGTCGCGATCGAGTTGCCGCACAGCGGGGCCTTCTTGGCGTCCTTGACGTGCGACCGGACGTAGTCCAGGACGATCTCTTCGGCCTCGGTGAGGGTGATGCCGCCCGGGAGCTCCTCCAGGAGGCCGGACGTGGTGTGCATGTCGCGGACGACCTTGGTCATCTGCGCGACCGACTCGGGCGGCGGCTTGATGATCACGTCGACGCCCTCGTCCAGGATGTTCAGCTCGCTGTCGGTGACCAGAGCGGCTATCTCGATGAGCGCGTCGGCGCGCAGGTCGAGTCCCGTCATTTCGCAGTCGATCCACACGAGCCGCTCGTTCATGGGTTCACCCTACGACCATGGACGACTGCGCGGGGCATCGAGTCAGCGGGCGGCTATGTGCGCGGGGACGGAAATGCCGGGGGTGAGGGCCGGGTCGGGGACGGGCGCGCCGAACGTCTGGTGGACGGGCAGGACACCGGCCCATGTCGGGAGGGCGTGGTCCTCGTCGTCGTCGCTGGGCGGGCCCTGGCGGATCTTGACGGACGCCTCGGCGAGGGGGAGGGCGAGGACGGTGGTGCCGGCGAGTTCCTTGCGGGTGGGGTGGCGGGCGGCGTCCCACTGGCCGGGGGCGAGTTGCTCGGTGACGACGCGGAGGGCCGCGAGCTTCTCGTCCTCGCCGGTGACCGGGGACGGGACGCCGTAGACCATCGCGCTGCGGAAGTTGATCGAGTGGTGGAAGAGCGAGCGGGCCAGGACGATGCCGTCCAGGTGGGTGACGGTGACGCAGATCTCCTGGGCCGGCGCGGTCATCAGGCTGGACGCGCCGGTGGAGCCGTGCACGTAGAGGGTGTCGTCGAGACGGCCGTAGCAGGTGGGGATCACGCGGGGCGTGCCGTCGACGACGACGCCGAGGTGGCAGATCAGGCCGGCGTCGAGGATCTCGTAAAGGACGGAGCGGTCGGTGCCGGCGCGTTCGGGGGTGCGGCCGAGGCTGGTGCGGGGCGTTGCGGAGAGCGGTTCCATGCCCGTTTACGCTAGGACGCGAGTGGCCTGGTCAGTAGGGCCACTTGGAATGGAAAGCCAGAGGCCACTTTGTCGATCGATCTGCCGCTCGGCATTGACCGGGACGCGCCCGAGCCGATGAACGCCCAGCTCGTCGCGCAGCTGCGGGCCGCGATGCGGGAGGGGCGGCTCGCGGCGGGGGAGCGGCTGCCCGCGAGCCGGGCGCTGGCGGCGCTGCTGGGCGTCAGCCGGACGGTGGTGACGGAGGCCTACGAGCAGCTCTACGCGGAGGGCTGGCTGGAGGGCCGGCACGGGTCCGGGACGTACGTGACGGACGGGGTGGCGGCCGATCCGGCGCCGATCCGGGAGCAGCCTCGCAGTCTGGCGGGGAGCACGCGCAGGCCGGCGCGGCAGGGGGAGATCGACCTGCGGCCGGGGATGGCGTGGGTCGGCGCGCTGGACACCCCGGCCTGGCGGCGGGCGTGGCGGCTCGCGGCGGGCATGCCGCCGCAGCAGCGGCAGGAGCCGCACGGGGTGCCGGGGCTGCGGGTGGCGCTGGCCGAGTACATCCGGCGCAGCCGCGGCGTGGCGTGTCCGGTCGACGGCCTGCTGATCACCCGCGGCGCGACGAACGGCCTGGACCTGCTGGCGGCGACGGTGCTGCGGCCGGGCGACCGGGTCGGCGTGGAGGAGCCGGGTTACCGGCGCGCGCGTTCGGTTCTGGCGGGGCGTGGCGCCGAAATCGTGTCGTGCCCGGTGGACGAGCACGGCTTGATCGTCGACGGCCTGCCGGACGACCTGCGCCTCGTCTACGCGACGCCGTCCCACCAGTACCCGATGGGCGGGGTGCTGCCGGTCCCGCGGCGGCAGGCGCTGCTGGCGTGGGCGCGGCGGACCGGCGCGCTGATCGCCGAGGACGACTACGACGGCGAGTTCCGCTACGACGTCGCGCCGCTGCCCGCGCTGTACGGGCTCGACCCGGAAGTCGTGGTCTACCTGGGCACGTCGGCGAAGATCCTCACCGCGGACATGGGCGTCGGCTGGCTCGTCGGCCGTCCGGACCTGGTGGCGGCGATCGCGCTGCGGCGCGAGGAGCTGAACGACCGGACGGCGGTCGTCCCGCAGCAGGCGCTCCGGCTGTTCCTCGAACGCGGCGACCTGGACCGGCACGTCCGGCGGATGCGCGGGGAGTACGCGCGGCGCCGCGAGGTCGTGGTGCGGGCGCTGGACGGGCTGCGGCTGCGCGGCGACACGGCCGGGCTGCACCTGGTCGTGGACCTTCCGCACGCGGTCGCGGAGCGGGTCGCGCGGGACGCGGCGGAGCGCGGCGTCCTGGTGGATCCGCTCGAACGCCACCACGCGGGCCCCCGGTCGTTCGGCGGGCTCGTCGTCGGTTACGGCTCGGCGGGCAGCCCGGCCGAACTGCGGAACGGCTGCGCGATCGTCCGCGAACTCGCGGCGGCCGCCCTGCACGAGGCGGCGCCGACGGCGGAGTCCGGGCAGGACGCGGCCGGCGCCGCGGTCGAAGGACCGGACGCCGGGCGCGTGGAGGGAACCGCGTCCGGGAGCTAGTGCGACAGTGCCGAGGAGCCGACCGGCACGGGGTCGCCCTGCGGCGGCGGATGGTCAGGATTCGACGGGACGCCCGGCAGCGGCGCCGCCCTGGAGGGGCGCGCGGGCGCCTCGGCCGGCTCCGCCCGGACCGGCTCGGACGCCCGTACCGGGTCGGGGGCCCGGACCGGGTCGGGAGCGTGCGTCGGGCGGCTGAGCAGCAGTGGCGCGTCCGCCGCCCCGGGGATCGGCGCGCGGGGCACCGGGATCGGCGCGACCGGGGTGTCCGGGCCGGTGATGCGGCGGATGTCGATGCCGCCGGGGTCGGGACGTTCGGCCAGCGGCACCTGCGACGCGCCGAAGTGGCCGCCGAGCGCCCAGTCCCGGCGGGAGCGCAGCGCGTGGTAGGACTGCGGCGACGGCAGCGGGGGCCCGGCGGGCCAGCGGCGCGCGACCCCCCACGTCTCCAGCCACGTCACGATCGCCTCGACGCCGACGAGCAGCGAGCCGGTGAACGGGATCCGGGACTGGCCCACCACCATGATCTGCACGCAGACGCGGCCCTCCCGGCCGACCGGCGGGCCGAGCAGCCGGGCCGCCCGGGTCACCGGCACGAGCTGGACGACGTCCCCGGAGCCGGGGTGCCAGACCAGGTGCGGCGGCCGTTCCTCCTTGACCAGGTCGGCCGCGGCCGAGCGCGCCGAGACGGTGCGAGGGTCGCACTCGCCGGACAGCCATACGGCACGGGGCGCACCTCCCCGTAGCGCTCCACCGTCCTGTCGTGCCGGCATGCGGCCGGCTCCCGGCAGCCATGCGTCTGCCACGGTTGCGTCCCCCCAATCGGGCGGTCTAGCCCCGAATGGTCTAGTCCTCTTCTCTTAGCCCAGCGAGACCCATGAGTCCAGCTTGCCGCCACGGGCTGGGAACGAACGGCTGGTGCTTCCGACCACGGCGAAGCCCACTCTTCGCGGCAGTCGAAGCGAAGGCGTACCCAGGCCGTCTTCCGCTTGCACCCGTGCAAACCCGTTTTCTCAGCAAGTTTCAGGCTCCCGGAGGTTTAAGGGCATTTCGGACATCATTCGTGCAGGTCAGCACCGTCATGGGGGTCCGGTTTACCGGGTTGGAGCGGTGTCCGGATGTGGCCGAGAGGTTACCGAGCGCATATTCCGGGACGGGCGGCCGGGGGATCGGGCGGGTTGCCGGGGGTCGGCTGCGCGGCCCGGACCGAGCCGCGTTCTAATGGTGGGTCATGACCGTTGACGCTGACCTTCCGGCCGGGGTGCCCGGCATCGACGTCCCCCGCCTCGCGGACTGGCTGGACCGCGCACTGCCCGGCGCCGGCCGCATCAGCGCGGTCGACCTGATCGCGGGCGGCCGCTCCAACCTGACCTACGGGATCACCCTGGACGGCGGCCGCCGGATCGTGCTGCGCCGCCCGCCGCTCGGGCACGTCCTGCCGACCGCCCACGACATGGGCCGCGAGTACCGGGTGCTGTCCGCGCTCGGCGACGCCACCGCCGTCCCCGTCCCGCGCACCCTCGCGTTCTGCGACGACGAGGACGTCATCGGCGCCCGCTTCTACCTCATGGACTTCGTCGAGGGCCGCGTCCTGCGGACCCGCGAGGACGCCGACGACCTCACCCCCGAGCAGGCGCGCGGGCTCAGCGAGGCGCTCGCCGGCGCGCTCGCCGCCATCCACACGGTGGACGTGAAGGCCGCGGGGCTTGAGGACTTCGGCCGCCCCACCGGCTACATGGCCCGGCAGCTCAAGCGCTGGGGCAAGCAGTGGGACAGCTCCCAGGAGGCCATCAAGGCCACCGGCAACACCCACGACCTGCCCGAGTACGACCGGCTCGTGGCGCGGCTGGCCGGACGGCTGCCCGCCGACGCGCCCGCCCGGCTCGTCCACGGCGACTTCCGGCTCGACAACGCCCTCGCCCGGCTGGAGCCGCGCCCCGAGATCGCCGCCGTCGTGGACTGGGAGATGTCGACGCTCGGCGACCCGCTGTCCGACCTCGGCCTCACCCTCGTCTACTGGGCCGAGGCCGGCGACACCGACCAGCTCCCCGTCGGCGCCACGATCACCTCTGCGCCCGGCTTCTTCACCCGCCGCGAGTTCACCGAGCGGTACGCCGAGCTGACCGGCTTCGACCTCGCCGACCTCGACTTCTACGTCGCGTTCGCGTGCTTCAAGCTCGCCGTCATCCTGGAGGGCATCCACGCCCGGTTCCTGCAGAACGCGACCGTCGGCGAGGGCTTCGACCAGATCGGCGCCGCCGTCCCGCTGCTGCTCGGCCGCGCGCACGGCATCCTCGACGCCGGCTCCCCCTGGTGACCCGCGCCTGATCGACGCAGCGAAGAGCGCGCCCGCCGTCCCGGGCGCGCTCTTCTCACGTCAGCACTCGTAAGAGACAGAGACAGACGCACCGGACGAGAACGAGACGGTGCCGCTCCGGTTTCCCAAACACCAGTCGCCGGAACGGGACACGTTGACGAACGCCGTGCGCCCGGCGGCCAGGTGGCCGCCGCCGCCGGCGCTGATGGGGCCGGACGTATTCGTCACGCGCCAGTTCACGTATCCGCCCACTGCGGTGACCTTGACCGAGCAGGAGTCGTTATGGCCCATGCTGCATCCGGCGGCCGTCATGCGACCGGGATGGGGCGGCGGGGGCGCGTGGGTGACGGGCTGAGACGGGGGCCTGGTCGTCGGCGTCTTCGACGGGGACTTCGACGGCGAGGGCGACTCCGAGGGCGACTTCGACGGTGAAGGGGAGGTCGACGACACGCTGGGGGACGGGTCGGTGGGGGTCGGCTCGGCGGGCGCGCTGGGGTCTCCCGGGTCGCTGCTCGATCCGGCCGCCGCCGGCGGCGTCCCCGACGCGCCCGGCCCGGACTCGCCGCCGAACGCCGCGAACGCGCCGGCCAGCACCACGATGGCCGCGACGGCCGCCGCGCCGGCGCCGATGAGCGGTCCGCGCCGCCGGCCGCCGGTGCCCCGGTCCTTCGCCCGGGCCGGCGTCGGCTCGTAGGGCAGCGGCCAGCCGTACTCGTCGAACGGCTCGGTCCACGCCGCGATGGCCCGGCGGTTGCCGGCCCGGTCCTCGGCCGTCGCCGCGGTCAGCACGTCCAGCCGCAGGTCCGCGGGGATCGCCGCGATCGGCAGCACCGACAGCAGCCGGTCCGCGGGCAGCGGCGGCGTCTGCATCTCCGTGCAGACCGGGCAGCTCGCCACGTGCCGGACGAGCGACGTCGCCGTCTGCGGCGCCAGCGGCCACGACTCGGTCAGCGCGGCGACGCTGGGGCAGTCCTTCCAGTGGTTCTGCGCGATGAGCGACGCGCGGATCGCGGCGTCCAGGTCGAGCCGGGACCGCTCCACGAGCTCGAGGGTCTCCTCCAGCGGCATGCCGAAGATGCCGGACAGGTCCACCTCGTCCAGCTCGTGGCGGATCGACAGGTCGATGGCCTCGCGCTGCCGGCCGCTGAGCGCGGTGAGCGCGCTGTGCGCGAGCAGCCGGCGCTCCTCCCGGCGGGCCAGCTGCTCGGCGGACAGGTCGTCCTCCGCCTCCGGCGCCTCCTGCCCGACGTGCCGGTTCGGGCTGTCCCGGCGGCGCATGCACTCCTTGCGGGCGATCGCGTACAGCCAGCCGCGGAGCCGGTCCGGCTCGGCGAGCCGCCCGGCGTGCTCGCGGGCCGCGATGACGCAGTTGCGCAGCGCCCCGGCCGCCTCCACGCGGTCGCGCAGCAGGCCGTGGCAGTAGTCGTAGATGAATGGAGCGTAGGCGTCGTACACCTCGGTCAGCGCGATGACGTCTCCGGCCCGCAGCGACTCCGCCAGCCTCAGGTCGTCGTTGTGCGCGGACCCCGGCTCACCGGCCACGGGAACCCTCCAGTCGAATCGGTTTCTCGAACGTGCCCCCCGGTGAGCGCGGCGAGCGCCGGCGTCTGGACGCCTGCAGGCGCGCTCTGGTTGCCCGATCTTGCCACCAACCTGCTGGAATTTCTCCCGTCCGGCCGATAATTGTGACCGTTACGGTACGCGGCGTGGCCGTATCGCCTTGACGATCAGCGGCTACGCCAGCAAATGTGATGTGGGTCTCAGTGTTGCGAGGACCGGCCTCCGCCGTCCGGCGGCGGCGCCGCGCAGGTCCAGCTGACGGCCGCCGCCGCGCTGGGCGAGAAGGAGACCGTCCCGCTGTCGGACGAGGTGCAGCTCCCCGAGAGACTGACGGTGACGCTCGTCGAGCCGCCGGCGGAGAGCGTGCCGCCGCCTCCGGCGCTGATGAGCGACGACGAGGTGCCCGTCACCGACCAGGTCACCGAGCCTCCGACCGCCTGCACGGAGATCGCGCAGCTGCCCCCTGCCGCGGTGATGCTGCACCCGGACACCGACAGGGTGCCCTTGGCAGGCTTGCTGTGGGTGGGGGCGGGCTTGGAGGAGTGGGGCGCCTTGCCGTGGGTGCGCGTCGGGGTCGGCGTGGCCGAGGTGGGCGTCGGCGTCGGGGTCGGAGTCGCGCTGCTCGTGGTCGGGGACGGCGACGTCGACGGTTCGAGGGACGTCGTGGACTCCGACGGGTCCGGCACCGACGACGACCCGGACGGGGCGGACTGCGCGCCCGTGTTCCCCGACGACCCGTCCGGCATCAGGAAGAACGCCCCGGAGACGATCAGCAGCACGGCGACCGCGGCCGCGACCGCCGGCCACAGCGCGCGCGGGGCGCCGCGGCGGCGCCCGTCCGCGGGGTCCTGATCGGGATGCTCGGGCCATCCCCAGGCGTCGAACGGCCCGGCGCGGTGCGCGACGGCCGCCATGTCCGCGGCGAGCGCCGCGTCCGTCGCGGTCGCCATGACGAGCCCGCGCAGGTCGGTCGGCATCATCGCGACCGGCAGCACGTTCAGCAGCCGCGCCGCCGACACGTTCCGCCGGCGCCGCTCGGAGCAGACCGGGCAGTCCTGGATGTGGTGGACGAGCCGCCGGACGGTCGGCGGCGGCAGCGGCCAGTCGCCGTCGTCGGCGAGGCCCGCGACGGCGGGGCACTCGTCGCGTCCCGCGTGCGCGACGTGGGCGGCGGCGAGCGCGTCGTCGAGGCGGGCCAGCGCGGTGCCGGTGAGGTCGGTGGCCTCCTGCGCGTCCAGGCCGAGGACGGCGCCGATGTCGGCCGCGTCGAGGCCGTGCCGCAGCATGAGGTCGAGGGCCTCCCGCTCGCGGCCGCGCAGCCCCGCCAGCGCCCCGTGCACCAGCCGCCGCGCCTCCAGCCTGCGGGTCAGCTCCTCGCCGTCCAGGAAGCCGTCACCGGCCTCGGGGGCCTCGTGCCGCTCGGCGGGACGGTCCGGGTCGCGCAGCCGCCGCATGCACTCGTTGCGGGCCAGCGCGTACAGCCAGCCGCGGAACCGCTCGGGCTCGCGCAGTACCGGCACGTTCGCGTACGCGGCGACCAGCGCGTCGTGGAGGGCGCTCGCCGCGGGCTCCTGGTCGCGCAGCAGCGCGTGGCAGTAGTCGTACAGCCGGGCCGCGTAGCGATCCATGACCTGGATGAGGGCGCCGGGATCGCCGGCGGCCAGCTCCCGCGCGAGACGTTCGTCGTCCGCGCGGTCGAGGGTAGGCCAACCGGACACAGGGTCCTCCCGCGGGATCGGGTGCCGCCTCGGGCGGCTCTGGTACCGCCTCGGGGCGGCGGGTCCTCGTCCGCTCTGCCGGGGGACGGGCTCAGGGAAGAAGGGGAGCGGTTCCGCTCTCCCGGCGCGCGCTCCGGGCGGTTCCCCGTCGCGGGCCGGGGAGGAGGGAAGGTCGGAGGCCCGACGGCCCCGCTCCCCGTCGGGCCTCCACAAGAAATGACGATCGACTCCGGCGCCCGGTTGACGCCGAATCCAAGAAAATCCTTGGAAATACCCGGCGCGACCGGAGCGCTACGAAGTGATGCGCCGGGACAGCATCTTCAGGAAGATCTTGGAGATCTCCTGCGGGGTCATGGCGACCTGCACGTTCCCGTTGGTCGCCGCGGCGATCTTCTCCAGCTCGTTCTTGTCGACGCCCTTGCCGAAGCCGATCATGTTGACCTGGATCGGCTTGTTCGGGTCCTTCAGCTGCCTCAGCTCGGACAGCGTCTGGTTGAGCGTCGGCCCGTCCGGGTCGTCGTTCTGGCCGTCGGTGAGCAGCAGGATCGAGTTGCCGAACTCCGGCTTGTAGGTCTTGTTCATCAGCTTGTAGGCGTCCAGCATCGTCCGGTAGAGGCCGGTGTCGCCGGTGGGCTTCGGCTTCATCTGGTTCAGCCAGGACAGCACCAGCCCGCGCCGCGTGGTGGACCCGATGCGGTCGCCGAGCGCGCCGATCGGCACCGTCTGCTTGTACGGCGTCTTGCCGTTCATGTTCGTGGAGAACAGCCACTGGCCGAGCTCGGTGTCGTTCGACATCATCGCGAGCCCGCCCTGCGAGACCTGCGCGATCGCCTGCAGCCGGTTGGTGTGCGGGGCGACCTGCTCGGCCATCGAGCCGGACACGTCGATCAGCGTGAGCATGCGCAGCCCGAGCGTCAGCTTCGACCACGCCTGCATGACCTGCGCGACCTGGTCGCTCTTCGGCGCCGGAAGCTGCCGCGGCCGGGCCGGGCTGACGCCGGAGGCGGCGTTGAAGCCGTCCGGCGCCTTGCCGTCGGACGTGCGGAACCCGAGCTCCCGCAGGTCGCCGCGGGTCGCGTCGGTCGTCATCGCCTTCTCGAGCAGGCGCGCCGCCTTGCTCTCGTTGCCGTCCTTCGTGGTGACGATGAACGGGTAGTCCATCGACAGCGTGCCCTCGGTCGGGTACAGCGCCACGGCGGGCTCCGCCGGCTTGGTCCGGTTGTAGCTCCACAGCGCCTGCTCCGACGACAGGGAGATGGGCTGCTTGCCCGTCCGGTCCTTGCGGAAGTGCGTGAACTCCGCCGACACCGAGGGGACGAGGTTCTCCCGGACGGTCCGGACGATGCCGGTGAAGATCGAGTCCCGGTTGGGGTCGTTCGCCAGCAGCATGCTCGTGACCAGCAGCGAGCCCATGCCGGCCGCGTTCTTGGTCGGGTCCGGGACCACCATCCGGACCGAGCCCGCCGGGATCATCTGGTTCTTGGTCACCGCGCCGCCCGCGACGCCGCCCGCCGCCTTCAGCAGGTTGTCCCAGGACGGGCTCGCGGTGACGCCCTGCTTCTTCAGCTGCACGGCCAGCGACTGCGGCAGGCCCACCACGATCGGGCTGGTCGCGAGCGAGGTCTTGGCCGACTCCAGGTCCTTGTCGCCGCCCTGGCCGCGGGCCAGCGAGGCCCACAGCGAGGAGTCGGGGATCCACACGTCCGGCCGCTGGTTCGACGAGTTCGACACGCCCTGCCCGGACAGCAGCGTCGCCGCCGACGCCGGGTCGACCTTCTTCACGTCGGCCCGCACGCACTTGCCGCCGACCTTGTGCTTGGCGTCGTTGAACCGGCCCGCCGCCTTGACGATCGCCGGCTGGATGTCGGGCGCCGCCGCGACCGACAGGCTCATCGCGTCGTCGCCGGAGCACCCGCCGCCGCTCTCGGCGAACGCGTACACGCCGACCCCGAGCAGCAGCGCCAGGCCCACGGCCCCGGCCATCGGGCCGATCAGCGCGGCCTTGCTCCGCTTGCGCTTGCGCTTGCCGTACTCGTAACCGCCGGTCCCGCCGCCGTAGCCGCCCGACCCGCCGGAACCGCCGCTGGAACCGCCGGATCCGCCTGAACCGCCGCCGTATCCGCCGGAGCCGCCCGCTCCCGCGGCCCCGCCGCCGAAGAACCCGGACGGCATCTCGTCCGAACTGCGGATCGCGTCGTACTCGCTGTACCCGGTCCCGGCCAGCGGGGACCTGCCGGGCGGCGGCTCCTGCGGCGTGGGCGCCGCCATGGGGTCCTGCCGCCCGGTGCCGTACCCGCCGGACCGTCCGAGCCCGTACCCGCCCGCGTCCGACGCTCCGGTGAAGCCGCCGGCGCCGTACACGGGCTCCTCGGACGAGGCGCGCGGCGTGAACCACTCGGGCGTCTCGCCCGGCCCGGACGCCCGCGGCGCACCGCCGGGCGGGCCCGGAGGGGCACCAGCGGGCGGGCCCGGAGGCGGCCCGGCCTGCGGCTCCTGCGTCAGCGGAGGGCTCTGGGAGTCCCTGGTGCCGAACCAGTCGGAGGACCCGTCGTTCGCGGGTCCGAAGACAGGCGTGGACGGGTCATAGCCCTCCTCACCCGTCCCCTCAGGGAAGTCATTGCGATGACGTCCGCTCATGGCTGCCCTCGATTCACCAGAAACCCGCCGATGTTCCACGGCACTGTAGTAGTACGAAGTAGAGGTTACAAAGAACTCAAAATCGATGATGACGCAGGTCATCAGCGTATGTCCTGACGATCCTGGCATCGCTCCCCGCCGTCACGCCCCGGTTCCGGAGCGCCACACGGCGGTGCGGGCCCTGTGATCATGGGTGGATCGGACCCGGAGACCGTGCGCGATCCTCCCGCAAACCCGAACCACCGCGCGCGGCCGGAACCGGCCGCCGCCTCCTCTTGCCCCGGTCCGGGCACCCCGTCCGCTCCGCCACAATCGGAGCATGGCCGGCTTCTTCCCCGTCACCTCTCCCACCGACCCCCGGCTGGCCGACTACACCCGGCTGCGCGACGTCAACCTGCGCAAAAGCCTCGAAGCCGAGCACGGCCTCTTCCTCGCCGAGGGGGAGAAGGTGATCCGCCGCGCGGTCGCCGCCGGCCACCCCGTCCGCTCCCTGCTGATGGCCCGCCGCTGGACCGCCTCCCTCGCGGACGTCCTTGACAGCGTCGACGCCCCGGTCTACGTGGCCGACGACACCGTCCTGGAAGGCATCACCGGCTTCCCCGTCCACCGCGGCGCCCTCGCCTCCCTCGAACGCCTCCCGCTCCCGCCCGTCGACGCCGTCGTGAAGGACGCCCGCCGCATCCTCGTCCTCGAAGACGTCGTCGACCACACCAACGTCGGCGCGATCTTCCGCTGCGCCGCCGCCCTCGGCGTCGACGCCGCCGTCCTCGCGCCCCGCTGCGCCGACCCCCTCTACCGCCGCTCGGTCAAGGTCTCGATGGGCGCCGTGTTCGCCCTCCCGTACGCCCGCATGACCGACTGGCACAACGGCCTCGCCGATCTGCGCGCTTACGGCTTCCAGATCCTCGCCCTCACCCCGTCCGCCGGCGCCGTCCCGCTGGACTCCGTCCCGCCCGCCGACCGCCGCGCCCTCCTCCTCGGCTCCGAAGGCGACGGCCTCTCCTCCCGCTGGCTCGACGAGGCCGACCACCGCGTCCGCATCCCCATGAACGAAACCGCCCTCACCCGCGGCGTCGACTCCCTCAACGTCACAGCCGCCGCCGCCATAGCCTGCTACACCCTCCTCCGCACATAGACCCTGCTTCCTGCTGTCAATGGGACGCCGAACGCGGGAAATGCCCCGGCATTGATCTCTATACGGAAAACTCGAACTCCCAGTCATGGGACGCATGCCACCGCGAGAAGCCACAGTGTCCGACTGCGAGCGTGATATCGCAGAACACCGGCCCTGACCTGATCCTCTGTGTATTGGCGCTTTCTTCGCCCTCTATCTGCCGTTGCGCCGGGCTCCTTCGACTGTGCGGAAAGGTGGCAGGCCGTTCGACGGCTCGGCTCACTGCTGAACATCCGGCGGCTGAAGGTTCACCTTCTGATTGATCTCTTCTCTGCTGGGAATGCGGCTGGAGTCCTCCGCCGCCTGAGCGAAGCCGACGGCCACCTTGATCTCTCCGGCCACGGCGGGCGCCTCCCAGTCGTAGGCCTGTTTGAAGGGAATCCGCTGCCCGGTCATCTCCAGCGCATTGCGTGCGTTGCCGCCGCTCTCGGCGAGGCCTCGCCCGAACCCGCGTCCCGCCAGCGCATCATTCCCTCCCTTGCCGATCAGTTTCCAGAACGACTTCGCCTTCATCTCCTGAAGTGACTTAACCACCTTTGCGAGAATGGCTCGGAGGTGACGGAGGATCTCCATTACCTTCTGGGCGATCCGGGAGTTACGGTAGGCGGCGATGGCCGCTCTCCGGCGGTTGCTCCTGCGGTGGCGGTCGCGGACGCCCCAGCGACGGAATGGCGGCCGCCTGGGCGGCGAGCCATGTGACGATGAGCCAACCGACGAACTGCGAGATCAGATCGCGACGCCGACCAAGCCCTACTCGTGGCCACTTATACCAGTGCGCTTTCGCGACGCCCTGGATCGCCTTCGCTCTGTCGCTGAAGGCGTCGAGGTGGGGCTGCGGTCAGGAGTTTCTGGGGTCGTGCTCGATCTCGATTCCGCCGCCGCCCTCGCTCCTCGGGTGCCCGCGTGTCGCTGAGGTCGGGCAGCCGGGACTGCACCAGTCCGACGACGTCCATGGACAGCGCGATGTCCTGGATGTGCTCCGCCATGCGCTGCTGGTTGCGGTCTCACTTACCGGCCGAACATGCCTCGGCGGGATCGGCGGTGCGTGCCCTTCGCGCGGTGCGCGGCGGCCGCCGCGCCGGCGGGCACGCGGCGCCTGCCGAGCCGTACCTGCGTGAGCAGCACCGCGATCGCCACCATCAGCGCCGCCAGCCACGCGACCTGCGTGCTCGCGACCCGTTCGAAGGTGAGGTCCTGCGCGACGGGCGCCTTGTTCCCGCGCAGCCTGCTGTTCGGCGTCACCGAGACCGTGGAGGGGGCGATCGACGGGCTGGGCGCCGCGATCGGCGGCAAGGCCACGTGGGGATTCTGCGCCGCGAACGACGAGTTCGGCGTCGGCAGCACGTTGTCGCTGGTCGATCCGGCCGCACCGGCCGAGGACGTCCCGCCGCTGGTTCCGCTGCTACCCGAGCCGCTGCCGCCACCGGAGCCGCTGCCCCCGCTCGACGACGAGCCGGTGGACGACGGCGACGGCGTGGCGCTCTTGGAGGGGGACGGCGACTTCGACGGCTTCGTCGGCGACTTGGTGGGCGTCTTCGACGGAGACGGAGTCGGCACCACGAGTTCGACCGTCACGGATTTCGCCAAGGCCTTCGTGTCGGTCGCGTCGACGGTGATGGTGAAGGTGAGTTCTCCCGACTTCTTGATGGACTTGGGCACGGTCACGGTCGACTCGATCAGGCCGCGATGTCCTGCCGCCAACTCGCCCACGGTGCAGCCGGTCGAGGTGTAGGGCGCTGCGCAGTCGCCGCCGACGGTGGCCTTGGGCGACGTCGTGATGCCGACGACCTTGATGCCCGACACCGTGCCGCCGTCCGCGATGACGTGCGTCCGCACCTGAACGGTGCCACCTGGGCGCACGCTCTCCGAGAGGGCGCTCACATCCATCGCGAGCGTTCCCGGGGTGGGCGTTGGTGATGCGGAGGTCGAGTCTGACGGGGTCGGCGAAGATGTGTCTTCGGCGGAGGCGGATGCGCCTCCGGCGGCGAGGATGGCCGCTGCGCCGAGCCCAACAAGAATCGGTTTCACCGCCGGTCGGCAGTACACCGCCCCAGCACCTCCGTCGCATCGCCTTTGAGCGCCTGTGCCCGCTGTACCCGGGAGATCGTCCCAGGAATCATGCCAACACGGATCAACGGGCCAAAGCAACCCCGTGGACGCTCACATGACTTCCTCTCGCACGTCCTCTATCTCCGTGCTCGGCGCCCAGGCCTGCCATACGCCCTGGTCAATGCGCTCCAGGCCGAGGGATTCGGCCACCGGGGCGCGCCCGCCGACGTACTCGACCCGCAGCCAGGTCTCGTGCTCGCCGACGACGACGAACCGCTCGCCGCGCCACCGGCACGTCGTGCGGACGTAGTGGAGCTCCTCGACCTCGGACGCCGGGACGATCCGCCGGAACCGGCCGGGGCGCAGCTCCTCGAAGCCGTCCGTCGGCCCCGGCGTGTAGAGCCGGATCTCGCCGTCGGCGCCCGGCGCGGCCTCGAAGTCGCGGCCGAGCCAGCGCGCCACGTAGCCGTCCCTGATCACTGCGCGGCCCCCGTCCGCCCGTCCGCGGCGTCGGGGCCGGCGGCCGCGTCGGGCCGCAGCCACGCGAGCCGGTCCGGGTCGTACATCGCGACGAACCTCTCCGAACGATCCATGCCCAGGTAGTACATCTCCGCGCCGTAGGGCAGCCGGACGCTGTCCACCTTGTACTCGCGGATGGAGCCGGCGCTTCCCGGCGCGAACCCGCCGCCGAGGAACGGGGGCCGCTCGATCACCCATCCGGCCTCGCCCCACGCGGCCATCTCCTCGGCGTCGCGTCCGCCGAAGGGGATGCGGTACAGCTCCGGGCAGTACGCGGGCCACCGGATCACGTAGACGCCGTCGTCGGCGGGGGTGAAGGGCGTGCCCTCGTAGAGCAGGCCCAGCGCCTCGTACAGCTGGACGGGCGTCTGGAGTTCCGCGACGTCGCCGGTGGCGTGCACGAACCCGCCGACGCGGTCGTAGCCCTGCTCCAGGTACCAGCCCACATGTCCGTGCGGGACGACCTTCTGCATGATCGTCGGCTGGGACACGCGGTCGTCGAGGTCCTCGGTCCGCGGCGCCGGCGCGGCCGTCACGTCCCGCACCGTCAGGTCCGCGGCGGGCTCCCGCGGCGGCGGGGGCGCGGGGACCTGCGGCCGGGCCTGGACGAGCCCGACCCGCACGGCCCACTCGCTCAGCGCCCGCACCTGGTCGCCGCGCAGGGACGCGCCGATCCGCGTCCCCGGGTTGAGCAGCAGGGCCCAGTCCTCGCGCGGCCACGCGCCGATCAGCTCGCGGAAGTCGGCGTACACGAACCGCGACTCCGGCAGCACCTCCCGCAGCCGGACGAGGGAGGTGAACACCCGGACCGCCGCGCCGTCGCGCAATGCCGCGTCCCACCGGAACTCGCGCTGCACCGGCGTCACCTCGAGCGGCGCGTCCGGCGGGATCGGCACGAGCACGTTGGCGTTCAGCAGGACGCGCAGGAACGCGTCGGAGTCCCCGCCGAGCGCGGCTTCGTAGAGCTCCTGGTCGATCCGGTTCCCCGGCTCGAAAACCGCCTCGGGCTCTTCGACGCTCTGCAGCCGCCGCTCCGGGCCGGCGGGGCCCGTTTCCTGCGGGGGCGTTGCGGTGTCGCTTGGGGCGCCGGCGGGTTCCGCGGCTCCGACGTCCGCCGGTCCGGTCTGGGCACCGAGGCCGGCGATCGCGTGCCCGCCGGTCACGGTGGACGCGTTCTCGCTGCTCGCCACATCTTGCGCGGGCTCACCTGTGTAGCCATGACCGGGGTCGGACGGGGCGTATGTCTGCGGCGTCGGAGGGCCGGCCGGCGTCCCGTCGGTGTTCGGTGGATCCGCCGGTGCGTCGCCGGTGTATCCGGACGGCAGTCCTTGCGGGCCCCTGCCGAATCCGGCGTGCTCGCTCGGAGGCGGCGCTGCTCCGGTGTCTCCCGGTGCGTGTTCGCTGCCGGACGGGTCGTAGACCTGGGGCTGTGGGCCGGTGTGTCGCGTGACGGCTTGCGCGTTGGTGTCGGCTGTGGACGGTTCGTAGCCGGGGCCTGTGGTCTCCGGGGTGCCGAGTCCGGCTCGGTCGACCTGGGGCATCGGGCCGGTGGTGGTCGGCGCCGCCTCGTGGGTCGGTGCTCCGGTGTCTCCCGGCGCGGGGACCTGCGGTTGGGGGCCGGTGTGCTGTGCGGCGCCGACCGGTGGTCCCTGCGGTGCGTCGACGTCCGCCGGGACGGTGGCGGCGGGCGGGATCGCCGTGCCAACGGGCGGTGTTCCGGCGTCTCCCGGCGTGTGGGGGAGCGGGCCGGTGTGGTGCAGGGCGGGCGTGGGCTCCGGCACCGTGGGGGCGGGCCCGTCCGGGAGGGGCGTTGACGGTTCGCCGCTCGCGGCGGGTTCGGGCTCCGGGATCGGGCCGGTGTCGGTGGACGGGACGGGCGGGGCGACGGGAACGGCGGGGTTGTCCGGAGGAGGAGGCGTCGCGGCGGACGGCGGGGTGGCGGCCTCCTCGGGCGCGGTGCGCGGCGGGCCGCTGAGGGCGCGGACCTGCTCGCCCGGCATGGTGGCGTCGATCGGGGTGCCGGGGTTGATGACGAGCGTCCAGCCGGGGTCGGGCCAGGCGGACACGACGTCCAGCAGGCTCGGCATCACGAAGCGGGACGAGCCGATGGCGTCGTTCATCCACTTGAGCGACGTGAAGAGCTGGACGGACGTGCGGCCGTGCACGGTGACGGGTCGCCACGGGAAGCCGGGGTCCTCCGGCGCGATGCCCCACGGGGTGTCGGGATCGGCGGGGACGAGGACCTGCGCGCCGAGCAGGATCTTGAAGAAGGCGTCGGTGTCGCGGCGGCGGGCGGCGTCGAAGAGCCGCTGCTCGATGTCGTTCTGCGGCTCGAAGCGGTCGGTCATCCGGGCGGCGGCGCGCTGGTCGGCCCAGGTGGCGAGGCCGGGGAGCTGCGCGGCCATGACGGTGCCGCCGGCGGGGGAGCCGGAGTTGATGGCGAGGAGCCAGCCGTGGTCGGGCCAGTAGCGCAGCGCGACGGTGAACGGCAGCTTGATGTACTCGGTGCCGGTCCCGGCGGCGTGCGCGGCCTCGATGAGCCGCTCGGGCGAGGTGAAGACCGGGACGACGGTGTTGCCGTCGACCTCGCGGGTCCGCCACGGGAAGCCGGGACGGCCGGGGCGGAGCGTGTAGTCGGTGTCGTCCGGGACGGGCAGCAGGATCTCGGTGTCCGCCATCGTCTGCAGGAACAGGTCGTGGTCGTTGTTCGCCGCGGCGCGCAGGAGTTCGCGTTCGACGTCGTTGGCCGGCCGGAACTCGGGCCGGGACGGCTCGGGCGGTGCCTCGCGGGTCAGCTCCCGGTGCTGGCCCTGCAGTTCCTCCCAGGGCGACTCGTCCGGCGAGGACGAGGACGACGATGAGGGCGACAGCGCCGGTGAAGGCGACGGTGCCGGAGGCGGTGACGGCGGTTCCGGCGAGGACGCCGGTTCCGGCGAAGGCGAAAGCGAAGGCGCTGGTTCCGGTGAAGGCGCCGGTTCCGGAGCGGGCGCCGGTTCCGGAGCGGGCGCCGGTTCCGGGGCAGGCGCCGGTTCCAGGGCCGGTGCCGGTGCCGTGCCGGACGGGAGTTCGGGGCGGCCGACCCGGGGCGGGCGGCCGTCGCCGTCGGCGACCTGGCGGACGAACCAGGCGGGCATCCGCGACTCGATCGGCAGCGGGGTGCCGCCGGGGTGGGCGGGGGCGTCGACGGCCAGCCACCAGCGGGCGTCCGGCCAGGTCTCGGCGAGGTCGCCGAAGCGCAGCGTCATGAAGTGCCGCCAGGATGGGCCGAGGCACGCGCGCATCGCCGCCGCGGAGGTGTAGGCGAGGACGTGCACGCGGCCGTCCTCCTCCTGGGTCGGCCAGGCCGGCCGCGTCCGGCCGGCGAGGACGCCGTCGACGGCGTCGTCCGCGACGGGCACCACGAGCTCGCTGCCCGCGAGGACGCGGAAGTAGCCCTCCTGGTCCCCGGCCCGTACGGTCTCCTCCAGTCGGCGTTCCAGTTCCGACGTGGGTCGCCACGCGTCGGCCACCGCCGCCACCCCCTGTTTCGTCCGTGCTCGTCCCCGACCCGCCGGGTCCCGGTGGGAGTCCCGGCGGGAAGTAGCGCGACTGCCTACGCTACAGGGGCGAACAGGACCAAAGGCCATAAACGTCTGTGCTTGCGGGCGATTCCGCAGGTCAGCGCCGTGCCGACCCCGCCAGTCGCGCCAGCGCGGTGCACAGCCGGTCGATGTGCTCCTCGGTGCTGCCGATTCCGAAGCTCGCGCGGACGGCCGCCCCCTCGCCGCAGCCCGCGCCGCCCTCCCCGTCCAGCAGGTGCCGGACGAGCGGGTGCGCGCAGAACTTGCCGTCCCGCACGCCGATGCCGTGCTCCCCGGACAGCGTAAGCGCCACGTCCCGCGCGTTCCAGCCGGTCACGGTGAAAGACACGATCCCGACCCGCGGAGACCGGTCGCCCCACAGGGTGAGCTCGCGGACGTGGGGGAGCGCGGCGAGGCCGGCGCGCAGCCGGGCGAGGAGGCGTTCCTCGCGGGCGGCGAGCGCGTCCCAGCCGGCGGCGGTGAGCGCGTCGCAGGCGGCGGCGAGCGCGATGACGCCGAGGACGTTGGGGGTGCCGGCCTCGTGCCGCTGCTCGGCGGACGGCGCCCACCGGACGGTCTCGGCGACGGACGCGCTCGCGCCGCCGCCCTTGAGGTAGGGGTCGGCGGCGCGCAGCCAGTCGGCGCGTCCGGCCAGCACGCCGGCGCCGAACGGCGCGTACAGCTTGTGCCCGGAGAACGCGACGTAGTCCAGGCCGAGCGCGGTCATGTCGAGGGGGCGGTGCGGGACGAGCTGCGCGGCGTCCACCGCGATGCGGGCGCCGTGCCGCCGGGCGACCTGCGCCAGCTCGCGGATCGGCCACAGCTCGCCGGTGACGTTGGACGCGGCGGTGACGACGAGCAGCCGGGCCCCGGCCGGCGTCGCGGCGAGCGCGCGGTCGGCGGCGTCGATCGCCTCGGCGGGCGTGGCGGGCACGGGCAGCCGCACGGCGCGCCGCCACGGCAGCAGCGACGCGTGGTGCTCGGACTCGAACACCACGACGCTCGTCCCGGACGGGACGGCGTGCGCGAGCAGGTTCATCGCGTCGGTGGTGTTGCGGGTGAACACGACCGCGTCGCGCCGCCACGCGCCGAGGAACGTCCGCACGGTCTCCCGCGCGTTCTCGTAGGCCTCGGTGGTGACCTGCGAGGCGTAGCCGGCGCCGCGGTGCACGCTGCTGTAGTAGGGCAGCGCGCGGGTGACGGCCTCGTGCACCGCCTCCAGACAGGGCGCGCTGGCGGCGTAGTCGAGGTTGGCGTACGGGACGCGGCGGCCGTCGTCCAGCGGGACGGGCGCGTCCGCGCCGATGACGCGAGGGGCGCGAACTTCCGGCCCGGTGCCGGACGTCTCAGCACTCGTGAACGGGGAGCGGGACGGTGCGGGGGCGAGCGTGGGCATGCCGGTTCCTTCCGGGGTCAGGGACCCCGGGGACGCGCCTGCGGGATCCGCGCTTGCCGGGACGCGGTGTCGCGTCCGGCCCGGTCCTCACCCGGGGCACCCCATCGCGGACGAAGGGTTGCCGGCCAGCGAGCCGGGGCTTGGCGCTGGCGCTCATGACCTAGTGCGGAAGTATATGCGGGGCCTGTGGCAGATCAAGCGGGAGGGTGCGATGCGGTACGGGGTGGTTCGGGCGCTGGCCGGGGGCGTGGTGATGCTCGGCGTGTCCGGTCTGCTGGGCGCGTGCGGTGCGCTGGGGGGCGACTCCGGCCAGGTCTGCACCGACACCAAGAAGGCGTTCCAGCAGTACGTCACCCAGGTCAGGAGCGTGCCGGCGGCGGAGCCGGCGCAGTGGGGGCAGGCGACGCAGCGGCTCGCGACCCGCCTCGACGGGCTGGCGAAGAAGACCGATGACGGGGCGCTGAAGAAGGCGCTCCAGGACGAGGCGGGCCGGCTGCGCTCCGCCGCCGCGAGCGTGCACGCCGGGGACGCCGCGCAGCTCAGCGCCGTGCTGGACGGGACGCCCTCGCGCATCGGAAAGGCGTGCGACTAGCGGGCGTCCGGCCGGAAGGCCGCGGGCCCGGCGGGTTCACCGCCGGGCCCGCGCTGCGACGCGGCGCTAATTGAACATCTGGCCGCCGCTGCCATCGTCGCCGGTGCCACCACCGCCGCCACCGCCGTTGCCTCCGCCGTCGTTCCCGCCACCACCACCGTCGTTGCCGCCGCCGTCGTTCCCACCGCCGCCATTGCCGCCGCCGTCACCGCCGCCGGGCAGCGACGGGATGATGGTCGGCAGGCCGCCGGTGGGGGGCGTCGACCCGCCCGGCTCCTCCGTCCCGCCGGACGGGCGGTGCGACGGGCCCTGCGTGGACGGCGGCTCGGTGCTCTGGCCGCCGCCGGTGGGCGGGCCGCCCCAGCCGCTGCCGGGGGTCTCGGACGGCGACCCGAACGACTCGGGGTCGTAGCCCTTGATGTCGACCGCGTCGGCCATGTACGACCGCCACATCTGGGTGGGCAGCTGCCCGCCGTACGCGCCGTACCCGGGGATGTTCAGCGCCTTGTTGTCCTCGCGGAACATCGCCACGGTGGTCGCCATCTGCGGGATGTACCCGTTGAACCAGATCGCGCGGCCCTCGTCGGTGGTGCCGGTCTTGCCGGCGACGTCGCGGCCGTCGGGCAGCTGCGCGCCGGTGCCGGTGCCGCCCTGGACGACCTGCTGCATCGCGTACGTGGCGTCCCGCGCGACCTGCGTGCTGAACGCCCGCTGGCCCTTCTCGGCGAACTTGCGGGTCTGGCCCTCGTTGTCGGTGACCGACTTCACCACGAACGGCGTGCGGAACTGGCCCTCGTCGGCGAACGTCGCGTACACGCCGGCCTGCTGGACCGGGTGCAGCGACACGATGCCGAGCGGGAACGACGTCGCGGACCGCTGCGCGGCCGTCATCTGCGACGAGGAGACGCCGAGCTTCTCGGCCATGTCGGCGATCTTGCTGTTGCCGATGTCCTGGCCGAGGTTCACGTAGGCGGTGTTGACCGAGTGCTCGGTCGCGGTGACGAGGTTGATGTTCCCGAAGTTCTCGCCGCTGTCGTTCTCGATGCGGTGGCCGCCGAAGTACTGCGGGGAGCTGCCGTCATAGCTGTCGGACAGGCTCTTGCCGTCCTCCAGTGCGGCGGCGAGCGCGATCGGCTTGAAGCCCGACCCGACCTGCGCGGTGTCGTAGAAGGCGCTGCTCGCGGCCTCGGTCAGGTAGTTGCGGCCGCCGTAGAACGCCAGCACCTGCCCGGTGTTCGGGTCGACCGACACCAGCCCGGTGCGGATCTTCTTGCTCATCCCGGCCGGGGCGGCGGCGTCGACGGCCCGCTTCGCCGCGTCCATCAGCCGCTTGTCGAACGTCGTGGTGATCTTCAGGCCGCTGCGGTTGATCTCGTCCTCGGTGTAGCCGCGCCGCTCCTCCAGCTCCTTCTTGGCCAGGTTGACCATGTAGCCCTTCTGGCCCTTGAGGACGTCGGTGATCTTCTCCTTGCCGGGCAGCGGGAACTTCATCGCGGCGGCGTCGGCGGACGACAGCGCCCCGTCGCGGACCATGTTGTTCACCACCGCGCGCCAGCGCTGCTCGGCGTACACGCGGTGCTGGCCGGTCGGGTCGGAGAAGTTGCTCGGCTGCTGGATCGCGGCGGCCAGGTACGCGGACTCGGCGGGGGTGAGGTCCTTGACGTCCTTGTTGTAGTAGGCGTGCGCGGCCGCCTGCACCCCGTAGGCGTCGCGGCCGAAGTAGATGGTGTTGAGGTACTGCTCCAGGATCCAGTCCTTGGACTTCTCCCGGCCCACCTTCAGGGAGACCATGATCTCCTTGAGCTTGCGGGTGACCGAGCGCTCCTTGCCGATGCCGCCGTAGTAGTTGCGGACCATCTGCTGGGTGATCGTGGAGCCGCCCTGCAGCTGCTCGCCGGTCGCGGTGGACCAGAACGCCCGCGCGGTGCCCTGCACCGACACGCCCGGGTCCTTGTAGAAGCTGCGGTTCTCGGCCGCGATGACCGCGTCCCGGGTGCTCTTGGGGATCTGGTCGTACTTCACCGCGTCCCGGTTCATCCCGGTCTTGGCGATCAGCGTCTTGCCGTCGGAGTAGTAGAACGCGGGGCCCTGCGCGAGCGCCTGCTCCTGCGGGGAGGGGACCGGCGTGAAGACGTAGGCGATCGCGAACGCGGCGACGAAGAACCCGAGGATGCCGAGCAGCGTGAACAGGATCCGGCGCAGGTAGCGGGCGCGCCGGCTGCGCGGCTTCTTCGGCCCCTTGCCGCCGCCGGCACCTCCACCGCCGCCGCCGGAGCCGCCGGGGCCGCCGCCGGGGCCGCGCCCGGGTGGCCCCCCTTGCCTGGTCGAAGCAGCCGGCATGGTCTTGGTATCTCCCGCCGCCGAGTCGCTCACACCAGCGCCGGCGGAGGCGCCCGGAACGTCCCGCGCGGCGCGGGGGGTATCGGGGGACACGCCCTTTTCGACCGCCGGAGATTGGGCGTCGACCGCCGGAGATTGGGTGTCGACCGCCGGAGATTGGGCGTCGGCGGCCGGGGATTGTGCACCGGCCGGCGGCGATTGCGCCTCCGCGGCGCCCGCGATGCCCGCCGCGTCCGCCTTGTCGTCGTTCTGAGATATGTCGTCGTTCAGGGCTGATTTCGGGTCGGGGGCGGTTTCTCCGGTG
Source organism: Actinomadura napierensis (assembly GCF_039529375.1). Lineage (NCBI taxonomy): Bacteria > Bacillati > Actinomycetota > Actinomycetes > Streptosporangiales > Thermomonosporaceae > Actinomadura > Actinomadura napierensis. The sequence continues at coordinate 145,448 of NZ_BAAAMR010000005.1, read as the reverse complement.
TCCACGGTGAGCGTCGCCGCCCGGGTCGCGGGGGCCCCCGCCGGCCCGCCCTCCCGGCCGGGCTCGCGGTCGCCGGCCTGGTCACGGGCCTGGTCACCGGCCTGGGCGGCCTCGTCCGCCGGGTTGTGGCGCGGTGCGGCGGCGTCCCCTGCGTCCGCCGCGGCGGCCTTCGCGGGCTCCTGCCCGAGATCGCGTGCCATGCCCGGTGTGCCGTCTTCCTGACCTTTTTCCCTGCTGCTCACAAGCCCCCCGTGATTATTGCGTTACCGACGATACCTGAGGGGATCCATGCGATGGGCCGCCCAATGCGCATCCTTGGCTTCCCGATAGGAGGACGGCCGCCGGGTCCTCCGGGTTGTCGTGACGGATGTCGCAAAGCCCCCCGAACGCCCGCGCAGAGCCTCCTGACGGCGTCCTGAACGCCGAGCGGCGGGGACCCAGGACCGGGTGCCCGCCGCTCGTCTCCGCCATGCGCCGTCACGCGGCGCGCGCGCTCACTTCTGCGCCTTGGCGAGGATGTCCACCACGAACACCAGGGTGTCGGTGCCCTTGATCCCGGCCTGCGCGTTGCCCGTCTTGCCGTAGCCCTCGGACGGCGGCAGCACCAGCATCACGCGGCTGCCGACCTTCGCGCCGGTCAGGCCCTTGTCGAAGCCGGGGACGGTCTTGCCGGTGCCGATCGGGAACAGCGCCGGCTGGGCGTTCTTCCAGCTGGAGTCGAAGATCTTGCCGCCCTTCCAGATCTGCCCCTGGTAGTTGACGACGGCGTCGTCGCCCTTGGCCAGCGCCGGGCCGGTGCCCTGGACGAGCGTCTTGACCTGCAGCTTGGACGGCGCGTCCACCTTCGGGATCGTCACCTTGGGCGCCTTGCCGGTGCCCTGGTCCTCGACCTTGGGCAGGTTCTTGTCGTCCAGCTTCTGCGGGGCGCCCTGCGGGCCGGCGTTCTTCTTCCCGACCGCGGCGACGTCCACGACGAACACCACCGCGTCGTTCTTGCCGAGGCCGAGCTGCGAGCCCTGGTCGCCGAAGCCCATCGCCGGCGGGACCTCCACCAGCACCCGGCTGCCGGCCGTCTTGCCGACCAGGCCCTTGTCCAGGCCCTTGACGCCGCTCTTGCCGACGGTGAGCGCCTGCGGCCCCGACGAGCCGCTCTGCGACTGCTGCTCGTAGGACGAGCCGATCTTCTTGCTGGTGCTCTGCTTCTTGGAGTCGTCGGCGTCGGTCTTCTTCGCCCACTGGTAGAAGGAGTACTGGACGAACATCGTGTCGCCGTCGGCGATCGCGGGTCCGCCGCCCTTGATCACGGTGCGCGTCTTGAGCGACTTGGCCGGCGCGAGTTTCGAGGGGATCTTCACTTTCGCCTCGGACCCGAACTTGCCCGACACCTCGATCTTCGGGCCGGGCCGGGTCACGTAGTAGGTGACGCCGCCCGCGATGGCCAGCACGGCCACCACGATCCCGGCGATCGTCGCGATCCGCCGCTTGCGGGCCTGGGCCGCGGTCAGCCCGGACGGCCGGTTCAGCCCGCTGCCGCGGCCGGCGCTGATCCCGTGCGGGGTGAACTCCGGGCTGCGGATGTTCTTGGCGTTAGGGATCTTCGCCTTGACCGCCGGCTTGTCATCCTCGGCCATGGTTCCTCACTCGCTCCGGGGTCGACGACATCACGAAAGTGACCACCCTTCCAGCACCGGCCTAAGAACAGCGTGAAAACCGCGCAAAGGAGGCCGACCCGCAATCTACCGGTCACTCCTCGTGGAAGAGCGCTCCTGGCAGGGGAACCGCCCTCGGAGGGCGGTCTCTATGGGACACAGTGACTCGTCAGGATACTGCCGCGGGGGCGCGGGCGAGCAAACGCCGCTTCCGGCCGCCGGGCAGGTCGTCCTGCTCCAGGACCGTGAAGGCGCCGTCGAGCAGCGACGCGGGCTCGCCTTCGACGACGCACCAGTCGGCGGGGAGCGTGTCATGGCCGTGCCGCGCCCGCGCGGTGAGCGCCTCCCAGGCCAGCAGCCCGCCCGGGGCGACGGTCGCGACGGCCCGCCCGAACACGGCCCGGTCCCAGAAGCCCGTGCACAGGACGAGCGCGTACCGGTCCGATCCGGGCCGCCATGCTCCGAGGTCCTCGTGGACCAGCGTGATCAGGCCGTCCAGCCCGCGGCGGCGGGCCTCCGCGCCGAGCCGGCCGAGCGCCACCTCGGAGACGTCCACGGCCGTCACGCGCCGTCCCGCCCGCGCGGCCAGCAGCGCCGACCCCGACGTCCCGCACGCCAGATCCAGGACGGGCCCGTCCGGCAGCGCCCCTCCCGGCGTCGCCTCCAAAGCCCGCACGGCCAGCGGATGCGGTGCGAACGACGGCTCCGGCGCGCTCTCGTACTTGGCGTTCCACCGGAGCCGGTCGGGATGCCCGTCGAGCCCCGCCGGCACCCCGGCGCCGCCCGCGCCCGCGGCGTCCCGCCCGCCCGCGCCCGCGGCGTCCCGCCTGCTCGTACCCGGGGTGTTCCGCCCGGCCGCGTCCTCGCCGGGGCCCTCGTTCGCGTCCGTGCCGGAGTCCATGGGGCGACCCTAGCGGCGCTCCGCGATCAGGAGCAGGAACAGCGCCGTCGGGAAGCCCTCCCGCCACCACGGGTCGTCGCGCAGCTGCTCCGGCGTCGGATGCGGCTCGCGCAGGTCCGCGATGACGAAACCGTTGTCTCGGAGCGTTCCAGAGTAGAACTCCAGCGGACGCAGCCACGATGTGATCATCGAGGGCGACTCCAGGCCGTCCACCAGGAACCGCTGGTCGACCCCACGCGAGGCGAAGTACTGCGCCGCGGGCACGCTCCCGGTCGCGCCGCGCTCGGAGTCCTGCACGTAGAAGCACGGGTGCAGGGTCAGCGACACCAGCCGCCCGCCGCTCCTCAGCACCCGCCCGAACTCGGCGATCGCGCGCGAGGGGTCCTGCAGGTGGCTGAACAGGTGGTTGCAGACGACCAGGTCGAACCCGTCGTCCTCGACGGGCAGCGCGTCGACGCCGGCCCGGGTGAACGACAGCGAACCGGGGCCGGCGCCCGCCGTGCCGGCGAGCTTCTCGGCCGCGTCGATCAGCCCCTGGCAGGCGTCCACGCCGACGACGTCGGCGCCCATCGACGCCAGCGTCCGCGCGAGGTAGCCCTCGCCGCAGCCGGCGTCCAGCACCCGCAGCCCCTTGCACGGCCCGATCGCGTCCAGCATGGCGGCGTCGGTGAGCTCGGTGCGGTACCGGTCGCGGCCCTCCCTGATCACCTTCACCCAGTAGTCCGCGTTGGCCTCCCAGCGCTTCCGGGTGAGATTCGCGATGGCTTCCGCCGTCTCTTCCACCGGCTCCCCATTCTCCGGCCCGCTCGCGGGCCTTTCACGTCACCGACCTGATGTGCGCGGCTCCTGCGCCGCGCGGGCACCCCCGAGAATGCGGCGCCCGGCTATGGCAGCCCTTTCAGCCGCCGTACCAGGGCGTTGCACGTCTCTCTGATCTTCCGGTCGCGGCAGTCCGCGCCGCGCAGTTCGAGCGCCTGCGTCAGCTCGGCGAGCCGCCCGCCGAAGGCGGGGTCGCGCCTCAGCGCCAGCGGGATGTACGTCGACGCCAGGTAGTACACGTAGGCGTCGCTGTAGCCGGCGATCTCCCGCAGCACCTCCTCGGCGGTGTTGCGCAGCGACAGGGCGCTCGGCAGGGTGAAGTCGGAGCTGATCCGGCCGTCGCGCATGTAGGTCGGGAACGACCACTCCTCGAGCGCGGCGTAGACCGGCGTCGCGTCCAGTTCCCTGCGGTACCGCTCGGCCAGGTCGAGGTCGTCGGAGCTGATCAGCGAGCCCATCACCACGCCGCGCATCATGAACGCGGTCTGCCGGCCCGGCACCTCGAAGCCGAGGTCGGCCTCCAGTGCGCCCGTCACCTTGCTGACCTGGTGGGTGAGGATGTTCAGGGCCAGGATGGAGTGGAAGGAGTAGCTCTTGCGGTTCAGCCGGGGCGCCAGCTCGACGGACGACTCGAACAGCTTGGCCGGGTCGGACAGCAGGCCGTGCCCGGGCTCGGTGGAGTAGAGCGCCTCCAGGGCCGTGTCGGGCTCGCGCCCCCAGAACCGGGCGATGAACGACGACGTCCGCTGGTTCGCCTCGCCCCGGACGATGCGCAGCCCGGCCTCCAGCGCGTTCAGCAGCAGCTGCCGGGGGACCGGGGACCGGTCGAGCGCGTTCAGATCGACGGAGAGACCTTCGGCGCCCAGATCGGACACCAACGCGTCCAGGCGCTTGCGAATCGCGTGCGCCTTCGAGTATTCGGCGATTCCCGGAATGGACGACATCAGGCTCTGTAGGGAGCGCCCGCTGACCCGGTCGAGCCATTCCGCGTTGTCCCAGAGCCGGAAGACCGTGCTCTCGTCGAGCCCCGAGAACGCGGCCACATCGGACATGTTGAGGCCCATGTCCCTGGTGATTTCAGAGAGAGACTTCGGCGCGCCGTCCGCTGTCATCACTCGCCCTAGAGCCGGCATTTCTCGACGCCCCGATCGTAGCGAAGCGCGCGGCTCCGGGGACGGTTCGCGCGGATATGCGGCCGCCTTGTGACTGAGGGTGGAGAGCATCGCGGCCGTCAGCCCCGCTTGCGCCCGATGCAGCCGACGAGCGGCAGCGGGCCGTCCAGGCGCGCCGCGTCGGCGAGCGGCAGCGCCGCCGGGTACGGGCCCACCGGCTCCAGCGGCGCGCAGATCTCCGCGATCTCCTCGCGGCCGCGAGGCGTGAACGCCAGCCCGGCGCGCCGGGCCGTCTCCGCCAGCGACTCCAGCGCCGGCGTCCGCTCGGTGTGCGTGACCACCATGTGGCTGCCGGCCGGCAGGCCGCCGAGCAGCGCCCGGACGATCCCGCGCGGGTCCTCCTCGTCCGTCACGAAGTCCAGCACGCCGAGCAGCAGCAGCGCGACGGGCCGGCCGAAGTCGATCAGCCGGCGCAGCCCCGGATGGCCGAGCAGCGCCGCCGGGGCCCGCACGTCGCCGCCGAACGCGCCGGTGTTCCGGTCGACCGTCAGCAGCGCCCGCGCGTGCGCGAGGACCAGCGGGTCGTTGTCGACGTAGGCGACGCGGCAGGACGGCGCGGCCCGCCGCACGACGTCCCCGACGTTGCGCGCGGCGGGCAGCCCGCACCCGACGTCCACGAACTGCCGCGTTCCCGACTCGGCGAGAAGCGCCGCGGCGTACTCCAGGAAGCCCCTGTTCACCTGGGCGAGCCGCGCGACGACGGGCGCCCGGTCCAGCGCCCGCTCCGCCATCTCCCGGTCGGCCGCGTAGTTGTCCTTGCCGCCGAGGTAGTAGTCGTACATCCGGGCGACGCTCGGGGCCCCCGCGGGGACCGCGGCGACGCCGCCCTCCTCGCCGCCGGTGAGCTCCGCCCACCGGCTCAGGCTCGGCATCGGCCCTGGGATCACGGGCGCCTCCACCGCTCCCCGACCGGCACCCCGAACCATGACGTGCTCGTCCCGTTCCGGTTGCGGTGGGCGCCCTGGTCGGCGGCGAGCGCCTGCATCAGCAGCCGCCCCCGCCCGCCGCCGGGAAGCTGGTCGTCCGGCGGCCGGGGCGGGCCCGGCGGGACGCCCCCGTCGGTGATCTCCACCCGGAGGAACCGGTCGAGGTGCAGGACGGTGAGGGTCACGGTGCCGCCCGGCCGCGGCCGGGACCGCAGCACCGACTCCGTCATCGCCTCGCTGGTCAGCAGCTCCAGGTCGGCCAGCTCGGAACGGTCGGCGCCGAAGCACTGCCCGACCAGTTCGCGCACGTAGGAGCGGGCGAGCCGGACGGCGGCGGGCGTCGCCGCGAGGTCGATCTCGCCGAGCAGCCGGCCGGCGGCCGTGCCGTTGCGGGCGGCGGTGGTGCCGAGTTCCAGCGAGGGCGCGGGCGAGGGAGCCGGGACGAGCGCGCCCGTCCCCGCGTCTGTTGCGTTCATGGCAGCGACGGCTTCACGTCTCCGTGTCGGGCTGTAAGCGAACATGTGCTTCTCGGCCTGGGGGAGAGTCGGACGTGGACGTGGAACGCGCGAGCGGGTCCGGCCTTCGAGCGCCATGTCGCCGCTCACACGACAGCCACTCTGACGCAGCGAACGGGCGGCAGTCACCGTCGCTTGCACGCACGCAAGGGCCCTGCGGCACGCTGCGGACCGTCACCGTCCGTCCAAGATCCGCCACGTCGGGCCGGGCGCGTCCACCGCCGTGCCGCGGGGCGGGACGGGCGGGGCCGCCCGTCCCGCCCCGGGAACGCTACCGAGCGGAACCGCCCGTCAGGGCGAGCAGTTCGGCGACGGCTCCGGTGGTCTCCGGATGCCGCTCCAGCAGCTCCCGCACCTTCCCGTCTCCAGCCGGACGCGCGGGCTCCGCCCATTGCGCCGGGTGACCGAGGAGTGCGGCGGCGGCGTCGCACGTGAGCGGGTTGGCGGCGAGCAGGTCCGCGACCGGGCCGGACGCCACCGGCTCGGCCGGCGCGGCGGCCGGTGCCGCCGACTCCCACGGCGGGGTCCAGGAGTCCAGCGCCGGCAGCGACGCCGGGAACGTGCGCGCCGCCTCCCGCACCAGCGTCGGCACCAGCTCCCGCGCGTGCTCGCGCAGCGTGCCGATCAGGTTCGGCAGCCACGGCAGCAGCACCGCGTCGGGCAGCCGGCCGAACGCCTTCGACATCGCCTCGACCACCAGCGGCGCCAGCGCCGGCGCCGGGTCCAGCGCCTGCACGAAACCGCTCATGTACAGCGGGAACGACGGCACCACCAGCGGGTTGGCGAGCAGCTCGTCGCAGCGGGCCCGCAGCTCGTCCCGCGTCATCAGGCCGAGCTGCGCCTTCGCCGCCCACAGCAGCGCCACCTTCGCGGGCGCCTCCGGATGCGACTGCCGCACCGCCAGCTCGAGCTGCGCGTGGTCGCAGCCGAGCGACAGCGCCAGGCTCTCCATCCCGAACAGGAACCCCAGCATCGCCGCGACCTGCCGGACGCCGCCCGCCTCGTCCGCGAACGCCGTCGGCAGCAGCGTGCAGTAGTGCGCGTAGCCCTCCACCACGAACGCCTGGCACCAGCGCGGCAGCTCCGGCCCGGTCGCGCGGTAGTGCGCCAGCAGCCGCCGGATCCGCCGCACCACCTCGGGCGCCTCGTCCACGGTCCGCTCCGCGGCCAGCAGCTCCACCGCGCGGGCGCCCAGCTCGCCCGCGAACCGGCCGCCGCCCAGGTAGAGGATCGCGTCCTCGACCGCCTCCAGCGCCGCCACGGCCGTCGCGTCCGGACCCCAGGCGGCGCGCCGCAGCCGCTGCTCCAGCACCTGCTCGACGCTGACGCCCTCGTAGCCCAGCTCGACCAGCTCCCGCTGGTGCCGGCCGATCGCCAGGTCCCAGCTCTCCTGGATCGGCCGCTCGCCCAGCCGCCGCGACCCCATGATCGGCCGGGCGGCGCCGTCCGGCAGCAGCCGCCGCAGGATCCACAGCAGGTCCGAGCACGGCACCAGGTCCGGCTCGGCGTGCAGGTCCAGCAGGGCGCGCTGCACGGTCCGCCGCTGCAGGTCCAGCCCGAGCGGCTCCAGCCGGTCGTGGACGTCGCGGGCCAGCGGCGGCAGCGCGTCGTAGCCGACCGCGCCGATCCGGTCGCCGCCCAGCAGGATCTCGCACAACCGCGCCACGTCCCGGCGGCCCGGCACCCGGTCCTTCTCGATGCAGGTGACGGCCGCGTCCTGGAAGTCGTACGGCGTCGGGCGCGCGCGGCCGCGCATCCCCGCCAGCAGCACCGACGTCTCGAACACCGCGATCGCGTCGGCGGTGCTGGCGAGGTAGCCGTTGCGGCGCGCCAGCCGGACGATGTCGACGCACCAGCCGAGCAGTTCCGCCTCGTCCAGCCCGTCCAGGGCGGGCGGGCCGGACAGGAACCCCGACAGCCGGTCGGCGGGCGGCTCGTCCTTGGCCGCCCCGCCCTTGACCGGCAGGGCCTTCCCGCCGCGCGGCGCCTTCCCCTGCTGCCCGCTGATCCGGAACGGCTTGACGCCGCTGCGCTTGACGGCCTTCTCCCAGGTCGCGGCGGCGATCGACACCGACCCGGACGCCAGCCCGAACTGCGCCTCGATCGCCGAATGGCTGGACGGGATCAGCCCGTACCGCCAGCGGGTCGCCGTCCGGGGCGTGATCGCGAACGGCTCGGCGTCCGAGGTGAGCCCGAACTGCTCGACGCGGCTCGCCGCGTGGAACGCCCCGCACACGTACAGGCAGTCCGCCGGGTCGGTGCCGGTCGCGGCGAGGTGCTCGCGCATCCGCGTCCACATGTACCGCTCGCGGTCCTCGTCGCGGTCGCGGCGGGCCGCGTCCTGCGGGCGGAGCCGCCGGAACAGGCTGCCGATCATCACCATGACCTGCCGGTACGTGGCGTAGTCGGCACCCGACAGCGGCTGCTCGACGTACTGGTCCCACCACTCCGACCAGTGCCGCACCTTCCCGTGCCACAGCAGGTGCTCCTCCAGCTCCGCGAACCCGGGCCGCAGCTCGCCGATCTCGATGCCGACCGAGTCGCCGTGCAGCGCCTCCTGCCGGTCGTCGTCCTCCCCGGACGCGGGGGCGGCCGCGTCCTCGGCGCCGTCGCGCGGCTGCCACTGGAAGACGTGGTCGGTGGACCGGTCGACCAGCACGATCTCCACGCCCGGCGTGTCCAGCGCGTACGCGATCGCCTGGTACTCCGCCGACGCCTCGGTGATCGGCGCGACGACGCTCAGCGGCGCCCACGCCGCCGGGAAGCCCTCCAGCCGGCTCGCGAACGCCTGCAACGCGACCGGCAGCTTGCAGTTGCGCAGTTCCGCCAGCAGCGGGGCGAGGTCTTCGCACAGCTCCAGGTAGATCACCGACGGCCGCTTGCCGCGCAGCCGCCGTGCCATCGCCAGCGCCGACGCCGGCGAGTGGTGGCACACCGGGAAGATCTCCAGCTCCTCGGCCAGCGCCCGGTCAACGTCGTCGACGATCCCGGACAGGATCCCCGCGACCGTGTCCCCGCCGAACGCGCGGGCCGCATCGGTCAGCTGCTCCCGCAGCGGCTCGAAGACGGTCACGACAGGGTGGAGATCGCCTGGCGGCCGCCGTCGAGGAAGCCGCGCCACGGCCCGTCCCGCTCGTCGTCGCGGCTGCGCGGCTCCACCACCCCGTGCCAGAACTTGTTGAGGATCGCCAGGTCCTCCGGGCTGCGGCGGGCCAGCGACCCCACCAGCGACCCGCCGAGCGTCTCGGCCTTCAGCGTCCGGTCGCCGAAGAACTGGCTGTGCAGGATCGCGTCCTCCAGGACCCCGATCTGCTCCGCCGTCGACAGCGCCGACTCCAGCCGCTCGTCGTCGCCGGTCGCCGACGCCGCCGCCGCGCGCAGGTCGGCGAAGCTCTGCAGCAGCACGTCCAGCAGCGACGGCGGCACCTCCAGCTCGATCGCGTGCCGGCGCAGCAGCTCCGACGTGCGGAACCGGACGATCTCCGCCTCGCTCCGCCTGTTCGTCACCACCGGGATCCGGACGAAGTTGAACCGCCGCTTCAACGCCGACGACAGGTCGTTCACGCCCCGGTCCCGGCTGTTGGCCGTCGCGATGATCGAGAACCCGGGCCTGGCGAACACGATGTTGTCGGTGTCCAGCTCGGGGATCGAGACGTACTTCTCCGACAGGATCGAGATCAGCGCGTCCTGCACGTCGCTGGTCGAGCGGGTCAGCTCCTCGAACCGGCCGACCACCCCGCCCTCCATCGCCGTCATGATCGGCGACGGGATCATCGACTCCCGCGACTGCCCCTTGGCGATCACCATGGAGACGTTCCAGGAGTACTTGATGTGGTCCTCGGTGGTGCCCGCGGTGCCCTGCACCACCAGCGTCGAGTTCCGGCAGATCGCCGCGGCCAGCAGCTCGGCGAGCCAGCTCTTGCCGGTGCCGGGGTCGCCGATCAGCAGCAGCCCCCGGTCGGACGCCAGCGTCACGATGGCCCGCTCCACGAAACTGCGGTCGCCGAACCACTTCTGCGGGATGTCCCGGTCCAGGCCGTCGGCGCGCTCGGACCCGAGCACGAACAGCCGCACCATCCGCGGGCTCAGCCGCCACGAGAACGGCTTCGGCCCGTCGTCGATCGACTCGAGATGGTCGAGCTCCTCGGCGTACTTCACCTCGGCCGGGGCGCGCAGCATGTCGTCGGTCATAGCTCTCCTCATGAGTGGGGGCTCGCGTCCGCTACGCGAGGAAGGACTTCAGCTCGTCGACGAGCTTGCGGATATGGCCGGAGATCACCGGCGTCCCGAGGCTCTTCAGCCGGTCGCGGAACCAGCCGTCCACCATCGCCTGCCCGGAGCCGGTCACCGACCCGACCGGGATGAGCTTCACCCCGGACCGGTGCAGCGACTCGAAGTCGGTCATCAGCGCCCGGTTGTCGTAGAAGTCGGAGATCCACACGAGCACCGTGTCGCGCGGGTCGGTGATCTTCGGCCGGGCCAGGGCCATCGCCGCCGTCCCGTCGGTGCCGCCGCCCAGCGTCGTGCGCAGCAGCACCTCGAACGGGTCGTGCGCCCACGGCGTCAGGTCGAGCGCCCGCGTGTCGTAGGCGACCAGGTGCACGTCCACCTTCGGCAGCCCCGCGAAGATGGACGCCAGGATCGTGCAGTTGACCATCGAGTCGACCATCGACCCCGACTGGTCCACCACCACGATCATCTTCGCCGGGGTGGTGCGTTTCGCGGTGCGCTTGTAGAACAGCCGGTCGACGTAGAGCCGCTCGTCCTCAGGGCTCCAGTTCGTGAGGTTCTTCCAGATCGTCCTGTCGAGATCGAGGTTGCGGAACACCCGCTTCGGCGGGACGGACCGGTCGATCTTCCCCGCGCTCGACTGCTGCACCTGCGTCCGCAGCACCTCGGCGACCTCGTCCACGAACCGGCGGATCAGCGCCTTGGCATTGGCGAGCGCGACCCCGGACAGGTTCGCCTTGTCGCGCAGGAGCTGCTCGATCAGCGACATGCTGGGTGTGAGCTGCCGGGCGAGCCGGCTGTCCGAGAGGACCTCGCGCAGCTGCATGCGCCGGACGAGATCGCCCTCGATCTCCGCCAGCAGCGGCCGCAGCCCGTCCCCCGTCCCGAGCCCGCGCCCGAGTCCGCCGCTCCCGGCGCCGTTTCCGGTTCCGTTTCCTCCGGTATCTCCGTCGCCGGCCTCCGTACCGGCACCGGAACCCGGTCCCTGCCCCGCGCCGGCGCCCGGCCCGGCTCCGGCTCCCGGATCGCCGCCGAGGGCTCGTCTCAACCGTGCCGCGTCCCGCTGCCACTCCGTGAGCTGCGCGGCGCTGACGCTGCCCGAGCCGGTCGCGAACACGCTGAGCAGCAGCTTCGAGACCAGCGCGGCCCGCCGCACCCGCTCCCGCGAATCCTCGGCCTCCGGCGCCCCGCCCGCGGTGGCGGGGGAGGGGAGGAGGCCGTCGAAGTCGGCGGCCAGGTCGGGGAAGCGCTGGACGAGGGCGTCGACGGAGACGGACGGGTCGAGGAGTGCGGCCGGCAGGCCGAGGTCGTCGACGACGGCGACGCTCGCGGCCTCCAGCGGGGTCTGCTCCTCGGAGTCGAAGAGGCGGGCCAGCAGCCGCCAGTACAGGACCTGCCGCCGGTTCTCGTCGGCCTTCGCTTCGAGTGCGGTCATTTGCGCAGCAGCCGTCCCGCTCGTTCCTGGAGGACCAGCACCGTGTCGCCGGATCTGGCCATGGCCTTCTCGGCCTTGGGGTCGGTGGGGCCGAGGGCCCAGTCGCCGTTGTGCGCGTCCACCTGCTTCTTCTTGACGATCGCCTGGACGGCGAGGGGCTGGAGCGTCCACCGGCCGGCGTCCCAGCGGACGAGCCCGATGCATGCGGACGACGCGGCCACCAGGTCGGGGGTGAGGGGGCCGCACGCCGGGAGGCGGTCCATGTCGATGTCGAGCGCGTGGCCGTCGAGCAGCAGGGTCGTTCCGTCGACCGAGTAGCCCTCCAGCAGGACGGGTTCGCCGATGCGGGCCGGATGCCGTTCCAGCGGCGGGACGGCCGCGGCGACCGCGCCGGGCAGGTGCAGCCGGGCCGAGGCGAACGGGTCGGCGACGAAGCCGAGGCGCGCCTTGTCCTCCTCCCACAGCAGGTCGCCGCCCGCCAGCACGAGGCCCTCGACCTGGACGGCGCGCTGTTCGGCCAGCGCTCGCAGCAGCACGGGACGGTCGGCGAGGACCCGCCAGACGGCCGGGCCGACGATGGTGTCGACCTTCGCCGCCGCAGCGCTGGTGCGAACCAGGCGGGCCGGCCCGTCACCCTCCGGTTCCAGGACCCAGTGCGCCTGCACCTGGACGGCCGTTCCGTGCTCGTGGACGTCCACGCCGAGAAGCAGCAGCCGCCCGTCGACCGTCTCCCGCGCGGGCGCGGCGCCGCCCGGCTGCGCCAGCAGCAGCCCGCGCGCCCACAGGTCGGCCCAGCGGCGCGCCGGGATCTCCTCCATCGTGGCGACGGGGGAGCAGGCGCGCAGTTCGGCGGCGAGCCCGTCGAGCAGGACGGCCTGGCGGCGCAGCGCGGGCTCCGCCAGCAGCGCCTCGATGACCTGGTCCGACGCGGACACCAGGTCGTGGTCGACGCCGCGCCATCCGGCGATGGCCAGTTCGCCGAGCCAGGACCGGCCTCCGGCGAGCAGGTTCTCGGGGGCGGCCGGGGTATCCTCGCCCGCCGCCCAGCCGGCGCGGGTCCGTCCGAGCGCGGTGTCGAGGTGGGCGAGCAGGGCGTCGTGGACCGCGCCGAGCAGGGCGGTGCGCCCGCCGGCCAGCGCGGCCAGGTGCGCGCCGGCGACCGAGCCCGTCGCGACCTTCTCGGCCGCCTCGGCGGCGGGCCCGCCGAGCGGCGACCCGGCCAGCGCGCCCGCCAGCGCGCTCAGCGCCGCCGTCCCGTCGTCGCCGAGCCGCCCGAAGCCGTGGACGAGCGCGCCGTCGAACCCGGCGACGACGTCGAGCGCCTCGTCAACGCCCGGCGGCGTCGCGCCGAGCAGCCCGGCCAGATGCGTTCCCAGCATCAGTTGGCCGCTCCCATCGCCGGGAACCAGTGCATCTCCGGCAGCGGCTCGGCCGCGCCCGGCACCTCCAGGTAGGACAGGTGGCGCAGGAACCGGCTGAACACCCCGGCCGCCGGCGCGGACGCCTTGGACCCGCGCAGCGCCCCGGCGAGGTCGCCGTCGCCCGACTCCGCCTTCAGGTAGCGCGCGACCCGTTCGAGCCCGTACTGGATAACGGCCTCGTCGACGAGCGACCGCAGGTGCTTGCACATGGACGAGCCGCCCAGCCCGCCGCACGGCCGGTTGTTGTTGGTGCTGCAACTGAAGTCGTGGCTGCCGGCGGCGATGGACGACACGTACACCCGCGCGAGGTCCGACCCGCTCGACACGACCCCTTGCAGCCGGCCCTCCGCCAGCTCGACGAACGGGACCTTCGCCAGCTTTCGCGGCCGGACCGGCCGCACCACCCGCACCACGCTGCGCCGTTCCCCGCCGCTCCCGGAACGTCCGGCGGCCCTCTCCGCGTCCAACGCCTCGACCTCCACCCTCGGCGCGGACGATCACGGCCCGCGCAAAGTTCTCCCGCCCTGACCGGGCAGGTGGTGAAAGCCTTGCATCGCCCACCGACAATCCGGCGGCGATGGTGAAGGCACAGGTCAGCGGGTTGTGAGCAGCCAGTGGCCGGACGGCGCCCAGCCGGTGAACCGGCGTGCTCCCGGCGCCGTTCCGTCGTCCAGGCTCCCGCCCGTCAGGAGGTGCCGGAGACCCGCGAGCACCGGGTCGAGGCGGGCGGTGGTGTGGGGCGGCTGCCGGTCCAGCTCGTCCTGCATCCACGCGATGACGGACACCTGCTCCTTCAGCCCGCACAGCGCGAGGAAGAAGACCGCCTGCCGCCACGCGTACGCGGCGTCCTTGACGGTCCCCAGCGGGCGCGGGTTCCCGTGCACCTGCTTGACGAGCCGGCAGGTGACGGCGAACGCGCGGCGCGCCAGGTCGTCCCAGCCGGGCGACGGGCTCGCCCCGATGGGGTGGACGAGCGGGGCGAGGTTGTGGGACGTCAGGATCTGCGCCTGCTCGATGACCTTCCCGTTGGCGGCGACCCACGAGCGGCCCGCCAGGTCACCGGCCCGGGTACGGCACAGCTCGTCGAAGGCGTCGGACGTGCGCCCGCCGCCGTCCATCGTGCGTACGGCCGCGTAGTCGATCCCGTAGTAGCGCTCGTAGAGGGTGCCCTCCAGCACGTCCGCCGCGAGCTGCGCGGCAAGCAGGTACTTGGTGGAGAACGTGCCCATGAAGATGTCCGCCGCCAGTTCCTCCACGAACGGCACCTGCAGCCCCGCGCGCTTGGTGAGGGCGCTCAGCTCGCTGAGGAGCGGGTTGGGCATAACGGTTCCCGGGAAGCCCTGCAGAGCCAGTTCACCGAGCTGGACGAGAACGGCGCGCGCCTCCCGCTGACCGGTGCCGTCCGTGCGGCGGTAGCGCTGCACGGCGCGCACCCATGGCAGCTCCTCCATCCGCACCTGACTTTCCAGGTTGAGTAGGAGCAGGGTGCGGCGGTTACGGAACGCGGTGTACTGCGCCGCCATCAGGCGGCGTAGCGCGGGATCCGGATAGGCGCGCGTGGTGGCCGCCGCGACGAGCTGGGGAGTGAGCTCCGCGAGCACCTCCGCCGACGGGACGATCCCGCGTTCGATGAGCGTCGGTACCGGCGCCTGTAGGGCGTTCTTGACGATCTCGCACAGCCGGTCGGGGAGCGCGGTGCCCGCCTTGACGCCCGTACTGCGCGACTCGTCCTCCGTAACGGGCGCCACGAACGGGTCGATGGACGGCACCCCGGAGTCCTGCGGGACGTCAGCGAGGCGCGCCAGCACGATCTGCGCGAGCGTGTGGTGTGCGGGCCGCGCGCCATCGGCCGCCTGTCGCTGGCGGAGCGCCGTGTGCTCCGCGGACCCGGGCAGGCCGCGCCTGGCGACCATCGAGTCGACGGCGTGCTGCAGCAGGCGCGGCACGCCCCGTCCCTCGAAAAGGCTCTCCAGGGACGTCCGGAGAATGGCGAGGTTCTCCTTGGGGTTGCGGTGCTTGCCGCACAGGGTGTGGGTGCGGGCCAGCCGTCGGTACCGCGCCAGCAGTTCCGCGCCGCGCTCGCCCCATCCGTCGGGCAGCACCGCGAAGACCCGTCCGTCATGGACGGTCTCCAGCCAATGCTCCAGCAGTTCGTCCGCGAACGGATTCCAGACCACGAGCGCTTCGTTCATCGCGGCGACGGCGTTGTTCGTCGGCTTGTCCTCGATGCGCCTGCGCACCTGCCCGACGGTCTCCCGGTGGACGAGCGAGGCGTCGCCCAGGGGAGTGCCCGGCCGGGGAGTGAAACGGAGCCGGTCCGCGAACGGGCCGATGGCGTCGAGTATCTCCAGCGCGCCCGCGCGGTCGCCCGCCCGCAGAAGCCAGGCGACGGTGAGCAGCGCGCCCTCTTCTGGAAGGGCGACCTCGTATTCGCCGCTGTCCAGCAGCGCGTAAAGCTCGTCGATGCCCTCGTCGGTCAGGTAATGCAGGAACAGCGAGCGCCGGTCGCACGCGATGCCGGCCCGGCGTGCGGCGTGCTGCTCGTGCGGAAGCGGCGGCCCGCTCGCGGCGGCGGTGCCGGTGGCGAAGCCGCCGCGCACGACCTCCGGCGTCACCCATGCGGGAAGTCCCTTGACGGGCGTCCGGGAGCCGATCGACAGCGATCCGTCCGCCATTCCGGAGAGGACGTTCCTCCAGCGCTCCAACCGCATTTCCGCCAGCCGGCGCGTCTCCTCGCTCTCGTGCGTCAGCGCGGTCACGAAAGCCCTGGACATCTGTCCCGCGGCGTAGCCGGGATTGGCCTGTACGTCCTCGTTCATAGCCAGCGTGGCGGGTTCCGCCCCCGCGCCCTTCGGGTAGGAAGCCCGATGCTCTACTGCTGAGCTACACGCTGTTGCGCCTCAGAGTAGGAACGCCGTCATTTCGACGCAAAGGGATTTCGGGTGTCGTGGGGCTCAGGGCTTGCGGGCCCAGGTGGAGATGAGCGGTGCCGTGGTGACGTCGAGCCGGCCGTCGGAGAGGGCGGCGAGATGCTGGTCGATCTCGTCGGGGGTGGCGTGGCCTGCGGCGATGAGCTGCTCGCGGAGCTGCCGGACGGTCGCGGCCTCCAGGACGCGGCAGGCCGGGGACGTGATCGGGAAGTAGGCGTCGGCGCGGACCTCGTCGAGGCCCGCCTCGCGCAGCAGGCGCGGCAGGGTGCGGCCGTAGGCGAGATCGGCGCCGCGCCCGGCGAGGAGCGCGCGGAAGCCGTGGCGGAGCCTGTTGGCCAGGCGCTCGGCGGGCCCGTGCTCGTCCGGGCAGGCCAGTGGTTGCAGCGCCGGGTCGGCGTCCTCGATCAGCAGCGCCCCGCCGGGGCGCAGCGCGTCGATCATGGTGCGCAGCGCCCGCCCGCGGTCGGCCAGATGGACCAGGACGAGCCGGGCGTGCACCAGGTCGAACGTCTCGGCGGGCGGCGCGTCCCGGACGATGTCATGCCGGCGGACCTCCACGGCGCCGCCCGCCGCCGGGCGCGTCCAGGACACGTCGATGTCGGTCGCGAGCACCCGGCCCCGCTCGCCGGCCCGGTCGCCCAGCCACCGCGGGACGGACGGCCCGCCCGCGCCGACCTCCCAGCACCGCAGGCCGGGCCCGGCGCCCAGCTCGTCCAGGTGCCGGAACGTCCACGGGTCGAACAGCTCGGAGATCGCCTGGAACCGGACGCCGGCCTCGGCGCGCCGGTTGTCCAGCAGGTATTCGGGGTCGTCGCTCATGGAGCCGCCTTCGTCCGTCCGGCCAGCATTTCGGGGAGCAGCGCGTCCCGCAGTCCGGCGAGCGCCGCGCTCTCGGCCCTCGCGGCGCGCACCCGGTCCGCGAGGGCGTCCACGAGCTCCCCGAATTCGCGGGCGCGGGGTTCGCCCGGCCACGGGATCCCGTAGCGGGCCAGGTCGGGCCATTTGGCCCGCGGCATGCGCGTGCCGTCGCTGAGGGCGGAGGCGTGCGCGACGACCTCGTCGCTGGACAGCGCCGCGAGCAGCCAGCCGCGATGGCGCGCGTCCTTCGGGCGGACGACCAGGATGTCGGTCGAGGCGACGCCGTCCACGAAGGCCAGGCCGACCTTGTGGAAATAGGGCCGCAGTTTCCCGAAGAGCACGTCGCCCGCACTGAACCGCCGCTTGGTGCTCAGCACGGCGGACGTGCCGGCCCATTCCGAGAGCCACATGTGCCGTTTCGCAATGTGTTCCAGCCCTATGTGGTTCTCGCCGGCACCGATGTCCGCGGCCGGGACGTTCACCGTCACCGGCCCGCCGAGCGCGTCCAGCCGGACCGAGTCCGCAGCGGACGCGGCGAGTTCGGTGTATCGCGCCCTGACCAGCGCGTCGGCGTCGGCGGCGAGCCGCTCGTTGACGGCGATCTTGTCGTCGAGCGCGCCGAGGATCTCCGCCACGGCGTTCTGGCCGGCGCGCGGCAGATCGTGAACGGGAAGCGTGTTCAAAATCGCGTGGGTCAGCAGGGGTTGGCCCGACCCGATGCGATGGTGGTTCAGGCCGAGCCCTTTGAGCAGGTAATAGACGTACCGGGGATGCACGCCGTCCTTCGGCATCGCGATGATGGCATTGTCGGTGACCCAGCACCGTTCGTGCGCGTAATGGACGGCGCCGCAATAGGAGCCCACCCGCCCGACGATGGTGCTGTTCCGGTCGGCGTTGAATTCCCCGGACGTGCCGATGACGCCGTTGGCCCCGTACGTCGGGTAGCGGGTGCCGGCGGCGGACCGCGCCCGGCCGTTCGTGAAGGCGACGACGTCGCCGAGCCTGGTCATCCCCTCAGCCGTCCAGCCGCTCCAGCCGCGTCCGGACGACCTGCTCGAGCCGGGCCGATTCGTCGAACCGCGTGAGCAGTTCCTTGGTCAGCCGCTCCACCCGGTCGCGGACCGGTTCGGACGCCTCGCCCGCCGTTTCCGCCGCGCCGGCATAACGTCCGGGAGTGAGGACGTGACCGTGGTCGCGGATCTCGTCCAGCGCGGCCGAACGGCAGAAACCCGGCTCGTCGGCGTACGGCCGCGAAGCGCTCGGGCCGCCGCGCCAGGAATGGTACGTTCCCGCGATCCTGGCGATGTCGTCGCCGGTCAGGACGCGTTCGGTGCGGTCGAGCAGCGTCCCCATGGAACGGGCGTCGACGAAGAGCACCTGCCCGCGCCGGTCGTCGCGGCCGTCTTCCGCGCCTTTGTCGTTGGAGAGGAACCACAGGCACGCGGGAATGGGCGTCGTGCGGAACAGTTGCGGCGGCAGCGCGACCACGCAGGAGACCAGGTCGGCTTCGACCATCGCGGCGCGTATCCCGCTCTCACCCGATTGCCGCGACGACATCGAACCGTTCGCCATCACCACTCCGGCGGCGCCCCGGGGGCCGAGCTTGGACACGATGTGCTGCATCCAGGCGAAATTGGCGTTCCCGGCCGGCGGCACTCCGAACCGCCAGCGCGGGTCGCCGCTGTCGCGGTACCAGTCCGACATGTTGAACGGCGGATTGGCCAGCACGTGGTCGGCGAGCAGGCCGGGATGCGCGTCCTCGTAGAAGGTGTCGGCGTGCCGCGCGGACAGGTCGCCGGCGATCCCGTGGATGGCGAGGTTCATCCGGGCGAGCCGCCAGGTGCGGGCGTTGGCCTCCTGCCCGTGCACCGCGATGTCCCCGCTGCGGCCCCGCCGGCTCAGCACGAACTTCTCCGCCTGGACGAACATCCCGCCCGAGCCGCAGCACGGGTCGTACACCCGCCCCTTGTACGGTTCGAGGACGTCCACCAGCAGTTTCACCACGCTCTTCGGCGTGTAGAACTCGCCGCCGCGGCGGCCCTCCGCGCGGGCGAACGTCTCCAGGAAGTACTCGTAGACCTCGCCGAGCAGGTCGCGGGCGGACTCCCGGTCCCGGCCGGTGAACCGCGCGTCGCCGATGACGCCGGCGAGGTCGGCGAGCCGCCGCTGGTCGACGTTCTCCGCGCCGAAGATCAGGGGGAGGGCGCCGTCCAGCGACGGCTCCGCCCGCATCACCGCCGCCATGGCGGCGTCGATCCGCCCGCCGATCGGCCCCGGGCCGGACACGACGGCGGGCCATCGGGCCGTTTCGGGAATGCCGGGGAACGCGGACGAGGCGTATTTGAGGAAGACGAGGCCGAGCACGAAATCCCGGTACTGCGAGGCGTCCATGGACCCGCGCAGTTTCGCGGCGGCCTTCCACAGGACGTCCTGCAGTTCCGTGATTCCCGTCTGCGTCACATCGGCAGACTCTAGGCAGTCCGGGCCCGCGCCGCGAGCACCGGCCGCCGGCGCTCGCCGGCGGACCGGGCGCCTCCGCCGGCGGCGGCGATGCGCGCTTGTCGCGGGAAAACGCGAATTCGCCTCACCCGCCAGGTTAGGCTGAAGATCGCTCCAATGCCGGACGGGAGGCACGAGGTGAACGACGGCTGGACGCCCCGCGAAGTGGACATGCGGGTGCCGAACGTGGCCCGCATGTACGACTATTACCTCGGCGGCAAGGACAACTACGCGGCCGACCGCGAGGCGGCCGACAAGATCCTCGCCCGCGCGCCGTTCACCCCCGTCCTGGCCAGGCACAACCGGGCGTTCCTGCTGCGCGCCGCCCGGCACCTCGCCGCGTCGGGCGTCCGGCAGTTCCTCGACGTCGGGACCGGGCTGCCGACGCGCGGCAACGTCCACGAGGTCGTCCGCGAGGTCGTGCCGGACGCGCGGGTCGCCTACCTCGACGTCGACCCGGTCGTGGTCGCGCACGGGCGCGCCCTCACCGCCACCGACGACCGGACGACCGTCCTGGAGCACGACCTGCGGAACGTCGAGGCGATCCTCGCCGACCCGGTGCTGCGGGAGACGATCGACTTCGGCGAGCCGGTCGGGCTGATGCTGCTGGCCGTCCTGCACTGCCTGAGCGACGACGAGGACCCCTACGGGTCCGTCGCGGCGCTGCGCGACGCGCTGCCGCCCGGCAGCCACGTCGTGATCTCGCACATCACCGGCGACGACGCGGTCACGGAGAACTCGACCGAGGTCTACGGCCAGGCCAACACCGGCATGACCCACCGCAGCCGCGAGCGGCAGCTGCGCTTCTTCGACGGCTGGACGCTGCTGGAGCCGGGCCTGGTCCGGCTGGACGACTGGCGCCCCGAGCCCGGCACGGGCCGGATCGGCGCCGGCGGCGACTACTTCCTGTGCGGGGTCGGCGCCAAGACGTCGTAACGCGCGCGGCCGTGCGGTTTGTGGCGCGGCTGACAAGGCCGGGCCCACCGATGCGTACCGGCGCCCATTGGAATAAGTGTCTAATTACCTTAGTGTTCGGTGGCCGTCACCGGGACGGCCACGGGGGACGACACGAAGGGTTCAGGTCATGCACAGCAGTGTCCGCCGGGTCCTGCACGCCGTGGTGGCGTCCTGCGCGGGAGCCGCCGTGACGGCGGCCGCCCTGCAGGGGACGGCCGCCGCGGCGCCGCAGGACGCCCCGGCTCCCACCCAGACCCCAGCCCCGGCCCCCGCCCAGCCTCCCGGCCAGGATCCGTTCTACCAGCCGCCCTCTCCACTGCCCGCCGGGCAGCCCGGCGACGTCATCCGCTCCCGCCCGTCGCTGTTCACCGTCGACCCGGCCGGCCACTCGCCCTACGCGGGAGTGAAGTCCTGGCAGGTGCTGTACCGGTCGCAGTCGGCCACCGGCGCGCCGGCGGCGGTGTCCGGCACCGTCCTCGTCCCGGACAAGCCGTGGACGGGCGCCGGCAAGCGCCCCCTCGTGTCCTATGCGGTCGGGACGCGCGGGCTCGGCGACGCCTGCGCCCCGTCCTACACCCTCACCCAGGGCCTGGACTACGAGGAACTGTTCGTCATCGACGCGCTCAACCAGGGCTGGGCCGTCGCGCTCACCGACATGGAGGGCCTCGGCACCCCCGGCCAGCACACCTACGAGGTCGGGCGCTCGCAGGGCATGGCCGTCCTCAACATGGCGCGGGCCGCCGAGCGCCTCCCGGACGCCGGGCTCGCCGGCGCCCCCGTCGCGATCAAGGGCTACTCGCAGGGCGGGACGTCCGCCGGATGGGCCGCCGAACTCGCCAAGTCCTACGCGCCGGACCTCGACCTCAAGGGCGTCGCAGCCGGTGGCATCCCCGCCGACCTGCGCGCGGTCGCGGCGAGCCTGGACGGCAGCCCGTTCGTCGCGCTCATGTTCATGGCCGCCGTCGGCTACGACGCCGCCTACCCCGAACTGAAGCTGGACGGCTACCTCAACGACAACGGGCGCGCGCTGCTGGCGAAGGCCAAGGACATGTGCCTGGTCAGCTTCGACGGCCCCGCCACGGTGCTCGAGACCGCGTTCAAGAAGATCAGCGACTACACCACCACCGACCCGCTGAACACCCCGCAGTGGCAGGCCCGGCTGGACGAGAACAAGCTCGGCTCCACCGCGCCGAGCGTTCCCGTCTTCCAGGGGCAGGCGCTGCTGGACGAGATCATCCCGGCGAAGCAGGCCGAGACGCTCGACCACGACTGGTGCGCCAAGGGCGCCAACGTCACCTACAAGAGCTACTGGATCGCCGAGCACGCGACCGGCATGCTCCAGAGCGAGGGGGACATGATGAGCTTCCTCGCCGACCGGTTCGCCGGGAAGCCCGTCCAGGGCAACTGCCCCGCGAAGTGACGCTCTCCGTTCAATGACGCCGGGGGCGGGCCGGGAACGGCCCGTCCCTCAGGCCTCGCTCCCTCAGGCCTCGCTACGCCAGGCGTCCACGATCAGCCGCCGCACCTCGGCCTGCGTGACCGGCGCCAACCCCCGCCGCTCCCGCTCCCGGCACACCGACGTCATCTCCACGTCCGGCATCCCGCACGGCACCGCCCACGTCCACGGCGCGGGGTCGGCGTCGACGTCCATGGAGAACCCGTGCGCGCTGACGCCGCGCGAGATGTGCATCCCCAGCGAGACGATCTTGCAGCCCTCGGCCGTCCACACCCCGGTCAGCAGCGGGCTGCCGGGCGGCGTGTCCCGCCGCTCCGCCGCGACGCCCAGCTCGCCGAGCACCCCGACCAGCAGGTTCTCGATGTCGCGCAGCAGCCCCACCACGTCCCGCGGATCGGCGAGCTTCAGGATCGGGTATCCGACGATCTGCTCTGGCGAGTGGTAGGTGAGCTTCCCGCCGCGCCGCACCTCCACCACAGGGATGCCGTGCGCCGGGTCGGGCCGCTCCTCCGGCGGCGTCCGCCGCCCCACCGTGTACGTGCGCGGATGCGACAGGATCCACAGCGTGTCGTCGACCGTACCGGCCTGCCGGTCGCGCACCATCTGCTCCATGGCCGCGATCGCCTCGGCGTAGTCGACGAGCTCGCTCTCGATCACCCGCAGCGGCCCGCCCTCGCGGCGCGCCCGCAACCCGGTGCGCGCGGTGCCCGGCTCGCCATGGGACGTCGTCAATGACATGAATCCTCCCCGCCGCGAGTGTATCCGGGCGCCGATGTCGTTCCCGCGAGGCAGGATGGTCGCATGGATCTGGTGGACTTCCTGCGCGCCCGGCTGGCCAAGGACGAGCAGGTCGCCCGGGCGTGCTCCGGCGCCGCCTGGGCGGCCGCGCCCGCCGGCACCGTCCGGCTCGACGGCGGCGACGAGCCCGGCGGCGATTCCGGCGGCGGGCCCGGCTTCGTCGCGTCGGCCGAGAACGCGTCGTACGCCGAGCACATCGCCCGCCACCACCCGTCCCGCGTCCTTCAGGACGTGGCCGCCCGGCGGCAGTTCGTCGACGACTGCGAGAAACACGCCTGGATCATCGCCCAGGGCCGCGCGACGCCCGAGCAGCAGGCCGCCCAGGCCGTCCGCGAACAGGCCCTCCGCCTCCTCGCCCTGCCGTACGCGCACCACCCCGACTACCGGGAGGAATGGCGCGTCTAGACCGACTCGATGAGGGCGGGGTGGCGCGGGTCGTCGGTCTTCAGGACGACGTCGGCGGTCCGCAGCGGATCGGCCTCGCGGTCGTAGCGCGCGAACGCGGGGAGCGTCCACGCCTCCTCTTCGGGGGTGCGGCGGGCCAGCGCGGCAGGCGACATCGTCAGGTGGACGACCAGGTCGAACGGCAGGCCCCGGCCCAGCAGCAGCGCGCCGTCCAGTAGCAGGACGCCGCCGGGCTGGACGGCCGTGTACCGCGCCCGCGTCGCCCGGTCCCGTTCGCTGTCCCACAGGCTCGGCAGCACCTTCCCGGTGCCGCCGGGCTCCAGCGGAGCCAGCACCTCCCGCATGAGCCCGCCCACGTCGAGCCATTCGTCGTAGTACACGTCGGGGTCCTCGCGGCCGAACTCGTACCGCAGCGACGCGGGCCGCAGGAAGTCCCGCGCCGACACCCGCACGACGTCGCGTCCCGCCGCGCGCAGCGGACCGGCCAGCGCGTCGGCGAGCACCCACGGCTCCGCCGCCGGCGCCCCGTCGACCGCGACCCGCCGCCACGTCTCGCGCGGCGCGCCGTCGATCCGGCCGCGCACCTCCTCGACCGCCCGCTCGGGTGTGATCGCTCGCGCACGCACCCCTCCATCCTGCAACACGGCCGCGCGTGCCCCGGCCGGGAACGGGCATGCGCGGTCTTCGGCCACAATTGCCACTTAGCGGGAAATTCTCCATTTGAGCCCCCGGTTGCTTTGCCTTCGGGCGCCGTTCTTCTGTAGCGTCACCGCGACGTGTTGTTGCCACAAGGGACCTGTGGCAACAACACGTCGTCCCCTCTGATTGGGCATTCCCGGGCCGGGTAGCTAATCGTCCGTATGCGCGCGTCCGTGATGTGGGCCGGCGTGCGTCTGCGGCATCGGTTATCGGCGCGACGAGGGGGACGCATGGCATCGGCGACCGGGCCGCTGGAGTCGCGCGACGGGGCGCCTTCCGCGAAGAAGGACCTGATGGCGCCGCTGCTGCCGGGCGGTGAGCCGATCGAGAAAATGCTGCGGCAGGCGCAATTCTTCGTTCCCGGAAAGCCGTCCGGCGACTACCGGCGGCTGCACCGGAACGGCGGACGCGGCGCCGAGGAGTTCTACCGGGAGCGTTGGCGGCACGACAGGGAGGTCCGCTCCACCCACGGCGTGAACTGCACGGGTTCGTGCTCGTGGAAGGTGTACGTCAAGGACGGCATCATCACCTGGGAGACGCAGCAGACCGATTATCCGTCGGTCGGCCCGGATTCGCCGGAGTACGAGCCGCGGGGCTGCCCGCGTGGCGCGTCGTTCTCCTGGTACACCTATTCGCCGTCGCGGGTGCGGTACCCGTACGTGCGGGGCCCGCTGCTGGAGATCTGGCGGGAGACGCGGGAGCGGCTGGGCGACCCGGTGGCCGCGTGGGCGGAGATCACCGGTGACCCGGGGCGGTCGGCGCTGTACAAGGGGGCGCGCGGCAAGGGCGGGTTCGTCCGCGCGACGTGGGCGGAGGTCACCGAGTTGATCGCCGCCGCGCACGTCCACACGGTGAAGGAGTACGGCCCGGACCGGGTGGTCGGGTTCTCGCCGATCCCCGCGATGTCGATGGTGTCGTACGCGGCGGGCACCCGCTTCCTGTCGATGATCGGCGGGACGATCCTGTCGTTCTACGACTGGTACGCCGACCTGCCGATCGCGTCGCCGCAGGTGTTCGGCGACCAGACCGACGTCCCGGAGTCCGGCGACTGGTGGAACTCCTCGTACCTGATGGTCTGGGGCACGAACCTGCCGATCACCCGGACGCCCGACGCGCACTTCATGACCGAGGCCCGGTACCGGGGGCAGAAGGTCGTGGTCGTGTCCCCGGACTTCTCCGACCACACCAAGTTCGCCGACGACTGGCTGCCCGCCGCGCCCGGCACCGACGGGGCGCTCGGGATGGCGATGGGCCACGTGGTGCTGAGCGAGTTCTTCCGCGACCGGCAGGTGCCGTACTTCACCGAGTACGTCAAGACCTACACCGACCTGCCGTTCCTGGTGACGCTGGAGGAGCGCGGCGACGCCGTCGTCCCGGGACGGTTCCTCACCGCCGCGGAACTGGGCGACGAGGGAGAAGGCGCGGCGCACAAGCCGGTCCTGCTGGATGCGGCCACCGGGAAGCCGGTGGCGCCGAACGGGTCGCTGGGCTTCCGCTTCACCGAGTCCGGCATGGGCAAGTGGAACCTCGACCTCGGCGAGACCGACCCGCTGCTCACCCTGTACGGCCGGCATGACGACGCGCGCCCGATCGACCTGCCCCGCTTCGACATCGGCGAGACCGAGGGCGGCGCGGTGATCCGGCGCGGCGTGCCGGTGGCGCGGGTCGGCGGACGGCTGGTGACGACGGTGTTCGACCTGCTGATGGCGCAGTACGCGGTGCCCCGCGACGGCCTGCCGGGGGACTGGCCGGACGGCTACGGCGACGCGTCCCATCCCTGCACGCCCGCCTGGCAGGAGGACATCACCACGGTTCCGGCCGAGGCGGCGGTAAGGGTGGCGCGGGAGTTCGCCCGCAACGCCGAGGTGTCGCGCGGCCGGTCGATGATCTGCATGGGCGGCGGGACGAACCACTGGTACCACTCCGACCAGACCTACCGGACGTTCCTCACCCTGGTGATGCTGTGCGGCTGCCAGGGCGTGAACGGCGGCGGCTGGGCGCACTACGTCGGGCAGGAGAAGGTCCGGCCGCTGACCGGCTGGCAGCAGACGGCGTTCGCGCTGGACTGGCAGCGCCCCACCCGGCACATGACCGGCACGTCGTTCTTCTACCTGCACACCGACCAGTGGCGGTACGAGACGTTCGGGCCGCAGGAGATGGCGACGCCGCTCGGCCGCGGCCTGTTCCGGGACAGGACGTTCGCCGACTGCCTGGCGCAGGCGTCCCGCATGGGCTGGACGCCGAGCCATCCCGGGTTCGACCGCAACCCGCTCGACCTTGCCGACGAGGCCGCCGCCGCGGGAC
This sequence comes from Actinomadura napierensis, assembly GCF_039529375.1. Taxonomy (NCBI): domain Bacteria; kingdom Bacillati; phylum Actinomycetota; class Actinomycetes; order Streptosporangiales; family Thermomonosporaceae; genus Actinomadura; species Actinomadura napierensis. The sequence continues at coordinate 119,474 of NZ_BAAAMR010000005.1, read as the reverse complement.
GTCCCGTCGCCGACCACATCGTGGATGAGCTGAAGGCGGGCCGGCTGCGGTTCGCCGGCGAGGACCCCGACGCCCCGCAGAACTGGCCCCGGGTGATGACGATCTGGCGCGCCAACGTCCTCGGCTCCTCCGGCAAGGGCATGGAGTACTTCATGCGGCACTTGCTGGGGACCGACGACGCCGTCCGCGCCGACGAGTCTCCGCCGGACCTGCGCCCGGACGAGGTGACGTGGCGGGACGAGGCGCCGCGCGGCAAGCTCGACCTGCTCACCACCATCGACTTTCGCATGACGAGTTCGTGCACCTACGCCGACGTCGTCCTGCCGGCGGCGACCTGGTACGAGAAGCACGACCTGTCCAGCACGGACATGCACCCGTTCGTGCACTCGTTCAACCCGGCGATCGCGCCGCCGTGGGAGACCCGCACCGACTTCGACGCCTTCCGGCTCATCGCCGAGGACTTCTCCCGCCTCGCCGAAGACCACCTCGGCACCCGCACCGACGTGCTGCCGGTGCCGCTGATGCACGACAGCCCGGACGAGACGGCGCAGCCCGGCGGCCGGGTCCTGGACTGGAAGGCGGGCGAGTGCGAGCCCGTCCCCGGCGTCACGATGCCGAAGCTGGTGACGATCGAACGCGACTACACGGCGGTCGCGGAGAAGATGGCCGCGCTCGGCCCGCTCGTCGACACTCTCGGCACGTCCACCAAGGGCATGACGTGGGTCCCGAAGGAAGCCGTCGACTATCTGCGGAAGTCCAACGGCGCCGTGCGCGGCGGGGTGGCGGACGGCCGCCCGGCCCTGCGCCGCGACGTGCACATGGCCGAGGCGATCCTCGCGCTGTCGGGCACCACGAACGGCCGCGTCGCCGTCCAGGCGTGGAAGGACCTGGAGAAACGCACCGGGATGCCGCTGGCGGACCTCGCCGAGGAGCGCTCCGGCGAGCACATCTCGTTCGGCGACACCGTGATCCAGCCGCGCGCCGTCATCACCAGCCCGGAATGGAGCGGCAGCGAAGCGGGCGGGCGGCGGTACTCGCCGTTCACCGTCAACGTCGAGCGGAAGCGGCCCTGGCACACGCTGACCGGGCGGATGCACTTCTTCCTCGACCACGACTGGATGCACGAGTACGGCGAGGCGCTGCCGGCCTACCGACCGCCGCTGAACTACGTCCGCCATCACGCCCACGAGCTGGGGGTGCGCGAGGAGGGCCGCCCTGAGGTGACCGTCCGCTACCTCACGCCGCACTCGAAATGGTCGATCCACTCGGAGTACGCGGACAACCTGCACATGCTGCGGCTGTTCCGCGGCGGCCCGACGATCTGGATGAGCCCGCAGGACGCCGCCCGGATCGACGTCGGGGACAACGACTGGATCGAGGCGTACAACCGCAACGGGGTGGTCGCCTGCCGGGCCGTCGTCACCCACCGGATGCCGCGCGGCACCGTCTTCATGTACCACGCGAAGGACCGGCACCTGATGACGCCGCGGTCGGAGATCTCCGGCTGGCACGGCGGCTCCGACAACTCGCTGACCCGCCTGGTGATCAAGCCGACCCACATGATCGGCGGCTACGCGCAGCTCACCTACGCGTTCAACTACTACGGCCCGACCGGCAACCAGCGCGACGAGATCGCCGTGATCCGCAAGCGCGCCCAGGAGGTGCGGTTCTGATGAGGCCGATGGCGCAGGTCGCGATGGTGATGAACCTCGACAAGTGCATCGGCTGCCACACCTGCTCGGTGACGTGCAAGCAGACGTGGACGAACCGTCCGGGCACCGAGTACGTGTACTTCAACAACGTCGAGACCAAGCCGGGGATCGGCTACCCGAAGCGGTACGAGGACCAGGAGCGGTGGAACGGCGGCTGGAAGCTCGACCGCAGGGGGCGGCTCCAGCTGAAGGCGGGCGGGCGGCTGCTGAAGCTGCTGTCGATCTTCTACAACCCGAACCTGCCGTCGATCGACGACTACGGCGACCCGTGGACCTACGACTACCAGACGGTGGTGGACGCGCCGCTCGGCACGCGGAACCCGAGCCCGCACTCCATCTCCGCGCTGACCGGCCGGGACATGGAGCTGCGCTGGGGCAGCAACTGGGACGACGACCTTGCGGGCGCCCCGGAGACCGCGGTCGCCGACCCGAACCTCGCGGGCCTGGAGGACCGGGTCAAGATGGAGTTCGAGCAGGTGTTCATGTTCTACCTGCCGCGCATCTGCGAGCACTGCCTGAACCCGTCGTGCGTCGCGTCCTGCCCGTCCGGCGCGATGTACAAGCGGTCCGAGGACGGGATCGTCCTGGTCGACCAGGACCGGTGCCGGGGCTGGCGGTTCTGCGTGTCGGGCTGCCCGTACAAGAAGGTGTACTTCAACCACCGCACCGGCAAGGCGGAGAAGTGCACGCTGTGCTTCCCGCGCATCGAGGAGGGGCAGCCGACGATCTGCTCGGAGACGTGCGTCGGACGGCTGCGCTATCTCGGGCTGTTCCTGTACGACGCCGACAAGGTCACCGAGGCCGCCGCGACCCCCGACGAGCAGGACCTGTACGAGGCGCAGCTGTCGGTGTTCCTCGACCCGTCCGACCCCGAAGTCCAGGCGGAGGCTGCGAAGGCGGGCATCCCGGCCGACTGGGTGGAGGCGGCGCAGCGGTCCCCGGTGTACGCGCTGGCCGTCCGGCACAAGGTCGCGCTGCCGCTGCATCCGGAGTACCGGACGCTGCCGATGGTCTGGTACATCCCGCCGCTGTCCCCGGTCGCGGACGTGGCGCACGCCGCCGGCTACGACCACGGCGACCCCGACCGGGTGTTCGCCACCATCGACGACCTGCGGATCCCCATCGAGTACCTGGCGAACCTGTTCACCGCGGGGAAGACCGAGACGGTCCGCGACGTGCTTCGCAAGCTGGCGGCCGTCCGGGCCGTCATGCGGGCGGGGCAGCTCGGCCTCGACCTGGACGAGGACCTGCCCGCGTCGGTCGGCGCGACGCCGGAGGACCTCGACGACCTGTACCGGCTGCTCGCCATCGGCAAGTACGAGGAGCGCTACGTGATACCGAAGGCGCACGCCGAGGACGCGGGACGGCTGATGGCCCAGCACGAGCAGCTGTTCTGCAGCCTGGACGGCGAGGGCGGCCCCGGCATGGGCGGCAACGGCCCGCCGGGCGTGACGGACTTCCACCCGGGGACGTCCGGCGGCGCGTCCGGCGGCGGCATGTTCCGTGCCGGTGACGGCCGGACGCACTTCAACCTGCTCGGCTGGAACGGCCGAGGCGACGCCCCGCACCTCTTCCCCGAAGCGGACGGGTCATGAGCCGCGACAGGGCCGGCGGCGCGGTCGACCCGTACAAGCTGGCCTCGGTGCTGCTCCAGTACCCGACGATGGCGCTGTTCGACGGGCTCGACCACCTCGACGCCGTCGCCGCGTCCGCCTCGCCGAAGCCGGCCAGGGACGCGTTCGCCCGCTTCCTCGGCTGGCTGCGCGCCACCCAGCCCACCGAGGTCGCGCAGCACTACGTCGAGACGTTCGACCTGCGCCGCCGCTGCGCGCTCTACCTGACGTACTACCGCTACGGCGACACCCGCAAGCGCGGGATGGCGATGCTGACCTTCAAGGCGACGTACCGCGCGGCCGGGTACGACCCGTCCGAGGACGAGCTGCCGGACTACCTGCCGCTCGTCCTCGACTTCGCGGCGCTCGGCCCGCGCGGCGAGAGGCTGCTGCGCGGGCACCGCGCCGACCTGGAACTGCTGCGCCGCGCCCTGGCCGAGGCCGGGACCCCCTATGCCGACGTCGTGGCGGCCGTGTGCACGCGGCTGCCGAGGCTCGGACGGCGGGACATGGCGCTGGTGCGGCAGGCCTGGGAGAAGGGGCCGCCGGAGGAGGAAGTGGGGCTGGAGCCGTTCGCCCCACCGGGGTACCTCGACGGCAGCGGAACGGGGGCACGGCGATGAGCGGCTTCGACCTGTGGTGGTGGGTGATCCTGCCCTACGCGGCGATGGTGGTGTTCGTCGTCGGGCACGTCTGGCGCTGGCGCTACGACCAGTTCGGCTGGACGAGCCGGTCCACGCAGCTCCAAGAGCGGCGGCTGCTGAAATGGGGCGCGCCGCTGTTCCACTACTCGACGTTCGCCGCGATCGCCGGGCACGTCATCGGCATCCTGATCCCGAGGTCGTTCACCGAGTGGCTCGGCATCCCGGAGCGGGCGTACACGCTGTTCTCCGGCATCGCCGGGTCGGTCGCGGCGATCGGGGTGCTGATCGGCGCGGGCATCCTGATCTTCCGGCGGATGGGGGTGCCGCGGGTGCGCGCCACCACGAGCGCGGTCGACTACCTCGCGCTGGTCCTGCTCGGCATCATCAGCCTGCTCGGCATCTACCTGACACTCGGCGTGCAGGAGTTCGGGGACGGCTACGACTACCGCACGACCGTCTCGGTGTGGTTCCGCAGCCTGTTCGCGGGATCGCCCGACTATCAGGCGATCGGCGACGCGCCGGTGATGTACCAGGTGCACGCCACCGCCGCCTGGATGATCTTCGCGGTGTGGCCGTTCAGCCGGCTCGTGCACGCCTGGAGCTACCCGCTGTGGTACCTGTGGCGGCCCTACGTCGTCTACCGCGACCGGCGCGCCGGCCCGCCGTCCGAGCCGGGCACCGGTGGCCGCAGGTGGCGGAGGATCGGCGTGCGGTACTGACCCCTCACGACCCGGCCTGCCGGTGCCAGGAGGCGATCAGGGTGCGGTTGCCGACGCCGAGCTTGTCGAGGATGTGGGAGATGTGGTTCTCCACGGTCCGCTCCGACAGGTGCAGGCGGCCGGCGATCTGGCGGTTGGTGAGGCCCTCCGCGATCAGCGCCGCGACCTGCTGCTCGCGCGACGACAGCGGGCCCGGTCCGCCCTCGCGTGCGAGGGCGCGGGCCCGCTCCGCCAGCGGCGCCATGCCGAGACGCTCGGCCAGACCTGGTCCAGGTGCGGGGCGACGCTCCGCCAGATCATGGCCGCCTCGTCCCGCCGTCCGAGATGCGCCAGGACGACCGCGAGCCAGGACCGGGCGAAGAACGGGCCGTGCTCGCTGAGCCGCCGGACCAGCGGCTCCACCTCGGCGAGGCCCTCCCCGGTGAGCATCGCGGCATGCGCGGCGAACACCAGGTCGAGATGCTCGGCGCCGCCGTGCCAGCAGCGCCGCCCGAGCGCGAGCGCCTCCGCCGCGAGGGCGCGCCCGTCGGCGAAGCGGCCCTCCGCCAACGCCACGGCCGCCCGGACGAGGAGCAGCCGCCACCGCCACAGCGGCTCGCCGGACCGTTCGACGTGCCCGCTGAACGCGGCCAGTTCCGCCTCGAACTCGACGCGGCACCCCTGTTCGGCGAACCCGTCCATGCGCCAGGCGTGCCCCCACAGGGCGGCCTCCGGCAGCGTCCAGCCGAGGAGCGCGGCGCGCTCGCCCAGCGCGAGGCGGTCCTGGACGTGGCGTCCGTTGGTCAGTTCGGTGTGCCGGGCCTGCAAGGCGAGCAGCCGCGTCTCCCGGACCGGGTCGGCGCCGTCGAGCAGCGCCAGCGCCTCACGGCACAGTGCGTGGACCTGCGCGGTCAGCGGGGAGAACGCGAGGTCGCGCGGCACCGTCGCGGCGTCGGCGACCACCCGCGCGTCACCGGTGGCGCGGCCGAGGTCGGCGGCCTCGCGGCAGTGCCGCCAGCCCTCCTCCACGTCGCCGCTGCGGAACTCGCAGCGCGCCAGCTCCACCAGCAGGCCGGCGCGGCGGGCGGCGGCGCCGGGCAGGGCGAGCGCCGCGCGGTACTGCGCCGCGGCGTGCTCGTGGGCGAGCCGGGAGGCGGCCTGCCGGGCGGCTTCGAGGGTCGCCTCCAGGGCGCGCGCGGCGTCGCCCGCCTCGCGCAGGTGGTAGGCGAGCGACTCGGCGGTGCCGTCCGCCCGCACCGCCTCGGCGGCCAGGGCGTGCAGCCGCTCGCGCTCGGCCGTGCCCAGCCGGGAGTAAAGGGCCTCCTGGACGAGCGCGTGGGAGAACCGGGCCGTCCCGCCGCACCGCCGCGGCGGCTTCCGGGCCGAGCCACCCGGCGCGCTGCTCGATCACGTCGCGGACGCCGCTCGGCAGGCCGTCGGCGTCGCCGGCCGCCTTGTGCAGCCGTAGCAGCTCCAGCACGAACAGCGGGTTGCCGCCGGAGCGTTCGCGCAGGCCGGCCAGGGCGCGGTCGTCCAGGTCGTGGCCGAGCTCGTCCGCCGCCAGCCGTCCCGTCTCGGCGGGGGTCAGCCCGCCCAGGGTCATGGGGGAGCAGCCCCGCCCGCGCAGCACCGGACGCAGGGCCTGGCCGGGGCGAAGGAGGCGGTCGCGATGGGCGTCTCGCCGACGTCGGGCGCGATGCCTGCGCAGGTCAAGGCCGCCGTCGTGGAGGTGAGCGGGCAGGCGTTCATGAACGGCGTCCACGTGGCCGTTCTGGTCACCGGCGTGCTGTGCGCGGTGGGCGCCGCCGTCGCCGCGATCGGCATCCGGCACCGCCCCGTGCACTGACCTCCGGGCCCCCCCCCCGCCCCCCGCCCCGGCCGGCGCGGCGGGGCCGAGGCGAGGACCTAGGTCGATGGGACCTCGCGGGTTGGGTCCGGCGGCCGACGCGCGACCGGGTGCGGCGCCGACAGCATGAGGTCCATGACCACCATCCGAGAAAGCGATGCCGTCGAGGCAGGGGAGCGGGATGCCGGCGGGACCCCGTCCTGGGTCGCCCTCCTCGCCGCGTCCACCGGGCAGTTCCTCGTCGTCCTGGACATCTCCGTCGTCAACGTGGCGCTGCCCGGCATGCGCGGCGGGCTCGGGCTCGGCGCCACGAGCCTGCAGTGGGTCGTCAACGCCTACTCGCTGGCCTTCGCCGGGTTCCTGCTGCTGGGCGGGCGCGCCGCCGACCTGTTCGGCCGCAAGCGGGTGTTCATCACCGGCCTCGGCCTGTTCACCGCCGCCAGCCTCGCGGGCGGCCTCGCGCAGGACGCCGGGATGCTCATCGGCGCCCGCGCCGTGCAGGGCCTCGGCGCCGCCATCCTCGCGCCCGTCACGCTGTCGCTGATCACCGGGACGTTCCCCGAGGGGCCGGCGCGGACGAGGGCGATCGCGATGTGGACGGCGGTCGGCACCGCCGGCGGCGCGACCGGCGGGCTCGTCGGCGGGCTGCTGACCGACTACCTCAGCTGGCGCTGGGTGCTGCTGATCAACGTGCCGATCGGCGCCGCCATCGCGGTCGTCGCGGCGCGGTGGCTGCGGGAGGAGGCCGCGGCCGCCGCCCGGCAGCGCCTCGACCTGCCCGGCGCGGTGCTCGTCACCGGCGGCGTCGGCCTGCTGGCCTTCGGCATCGGGCAGACCGAGCACCACGGCTGGACGTCGGCCGACTCGCTGCTGCCGCTGCTCGCCGGGCTCGTCCTGCTGGCGCTGTTCGTCCTCGTGGAGTCCCGGACGGCGCAGCCGCTCGTCCAGCTGCGGCTGTTCCGGCTGCGCAGCGTCGCGGTCGGCAACCTCGCCACCCTCGTCAGCACGATGGCGGGGTTCGCGCTCTGGTACTTCCTGTCGCTCTACATGCAGAACGTCCTGCACTACAGCGCCGTCCGGACCGGGGTGTCGTTCCTGCCGCACACCGCGGGCATCATCGTCGGCTCGAAGCTCGCGCCCACGCTGATGGCCCGGATGGACGCGCGGCTCCTCGCCGCCGGGGGCGGGCTGATGACCGCCGCCGGGTTCGCGTGGCAGAGCGCCGTCCTGGACGCGGGCGGGACGTTCGCCGGCTCCATCCTCGGCCCCGGCATCGTGATGGCGACCGGCTTCGGCCTGCTGATGACGCCGCTGGTGGAGGCGTCGACGGCCGGGGTGGGCCGCGCCGAGGCGGGCGCCGTCGCGGGCGTCGTCAACACCTCCCGGACGATCGGCGGCGCGATCGGCCTGACGATCCTCGCGACCGCGGCGGCCCGGTCGGGCGCCGACCTCGCGGGCGGCTACGCGACCGCGTTCCTGATCGCCGCGATCATCACGGCGGCGGGCACAGCGCTGGTCGCCTTCCTGCCGCGCACCCGGCGCTGACCTCAGGCCGAGGTACGGGAGGCGGCGGCGTGGCGGACGGCCCCGACCGCGACGACGGCCCAGACGGCGAGCGCCGGCCACAGCAGCACGCGGCCGAGCACGTTCAGCCAGTGCAGGCCGGCCACCGTCCCGGCCGTCATCGCGGCCGCCGCCGTCATGCCGAGCGGGAACACCGTCGACCAGCGGCGCCCGTCGTAGCCGGGCCGGGGCCGGCGGATCTCCGCGCAGAGCAGCAGGACGTACCAGGTGAACGCCACGGACAGGATCGTGAGCATCAGCCATTCCAGCGGGCGCGGCGCCGGCGGCCCGGCCGCGAGGGCGAGCTTCGCGCAGGCGAGCGCCGAGATGGACAGGGCGCCCGCCAGCACCCAGTGGTCGCCCGCCCCGTCCAGCAGCTGGCCGAAGTCGAACCGGCTGAGCACGAACACGTACAGGACGAGGCCGAGGGCGAGCAGCGCGCCCGCCGGCCAGAGCAGCCAGCGCACCGAGAGCTGCTTGGACAGCGTGGACGACAGCACCACCAGCGACTGCGTCGACACCGCCACCAGGTAGGCCGAGCCCGGCAGTCGCCGCTTGAGATGCCGCACCACCTGCGGCAGCAGCACCGCCCACACCACCACCATCAGCGCGAGCAGCGCCTCAGCCGCGACCTCGCGCTTGAACAGGAGAAGGCCGACGCCGAACACCCCGGTGCCCGCGACCATGGTCAGCGTGACCGGGCTGGACTCCTCCCTGCGCCGCCTGTCCCGCCCGCCCCGCAGCCGCAGGCCGAACGACACGGCCATCACGACCCACAGCACCGCCGTGACCGCGAGCAGGACGCGCGTCGCCCCCGTGAACCCGGCGAGGTCCAGCGCCACCGACACGATGCCGGTGGCCATGACCATCGCGCCCCACGGCTGAGGACCGCGCGCACTCTCTCCACCGCTCACCGGTCACTTCTACCCCTCGCGTTCGCGCGCACGCGAACCGGCCCCCGGCGAAGATCGGCGGTGTCAGGACACCAGCACCGGCGGCTCGGCGGCCTTGGACGGGGCGCGCCGCGCGAGGCGCCGGCCCATCCGCTGCCCGGGCGCCTCGATCCAGCGCTGGGACGCCCAGCCGGCGGCCAGCAGCACGGCGACGAAGACCAGCAGGCCCGGCACGTCCTCGCGGCCGGACCGGTCGAGGAACTGGGCCGACACCATCAGCAGCAGGGGATGCAGCAGGTACACCGAGAAGCTCATGGCGCCGAGGCTCGTCGCCCAGCGCGGGAACCGGCGGTGCCGCAGCAGCCAGGCCCCCGCGAACGTCGCCGTCGCCGTCACCACCGTCCCCGCCCAGACGAGCTGGGCGTGCCAGTAGCCGTGCATGTTCCAGACCCCGGCGGCGAGCGCGCCCGCCGGCACCAGCACCGCCGCCGCCCCGCCGGACCAGCGCGGGATCTGCCCGTGCTCCGCGCGGTAGACGGCGGTCCCGGCGAACATCAGCGCCATCATCGCCAGGCCCTGCCACGCGTCGACCCGGCCGTTCAGCGTCACCAGGACGGCCGCGAGCAGCCCGCCGAGCAGCCCGCCCGCGAGCCGCGCGCCCGGACGGCGCGACATCGCCGCCGCGACCGCCACCACCAGCGCGACGGAACCGGCCGCGACGACGACGCCGACCCCCGCCTTGCGGGACAGCAGCCCGGACAGCAGCCACGGCTGCAGCAGCCCGCCGACCGCCAGCGCCGCCGCCGCGATCCCGACGGACAACGGCGCCGACCGCCGGTGCGCGCGCACCACGAACAGCGCCACGACGAGCAGGTAGAACGCCATCTCGTACGACAGCGTCCACAGCACGTTCATCGCGTTCGGCACGGCGAGGAGGTCCTGCATCATCGTCATGTGCGCGAGGACCGCCGTCACGGGGTGGTAGTGCTCCAGCCCCGCCCGCAGGCCCAGCACGCCCAGCAGGAACGGCAGCACCGCGAGGAAGGACGCCACCGCCAGCAGCGGGTAGATGCGGAAGAACCGGCCGATCCAGAACCCGCGCACGCTCTCCCGCCGCTCCAGCGACGCCGGGACGATGTACCCGCTCACCAGGAAGAAGACCAGCACCCCGTAGGTGCCGGGGTCGAACCAGCCCTGCAGCGAGATCCGGACGTCCGGCAGGTACACGTACGTGGCGTGGTGGAGCGCCACCGCCAGCGCCGCCCACCCCCGCAGCACGTCCAGCCACCCGAGCCGCGTCGCGGGGGTGGAAACGCCTAAGGGCGGGATCATTCCGACAGGTTAGACCTGCGTGGAAGAAACGCCGCGAATTTTGTCAAGATCTCCAGAAAACCCCCAGACTCGCCGTCGCCGGACCGGCCCCCGGTCGCGAGCCGTCATCGGTGAGGATCGTGGATGTCGGGATACGTTCCCTATCGCCAGGGGATGACAGAGGTGGCGCGGTTCCCGAGCGACCCGGCTTGATTTGGACTGAGCAGCATCATTGACGTGTGCTGCGCCATACTGCTAGAAACAGGGCGCGGCAAGATAGGTTACGTATCGATGGACAGGAGCGGCCCGTGAGCGAGGAGTCCGGCCGGTCCCCGGCGGCGGACGCGCGGGACGAGGCGGCGGCCGAGAACCGCCGGCTGAGCAGCCCGAACGCCCGCTACGGCGCGCGCCTGCGGCGGCAGTCCTCGGCCTCGGTGCTGCTCAACGCGGTGATCGAGGCGGACCGCGCCAACCTCGACCACACCATGACCGCGCTGCAGGCCGACGGGACGCTGGAGCAGGCCGCCGCGCGGGTCGTCGCGGCCCGCCGCCGCTTCGTCCTCGGCAGCGCCAAGAGCCGCGCGCACGCGGCGCTGCTGCACCTGGAGCTGTCGGCCAGCCTCGCCGGGGTCACCCTGATCGACGATTCCGCCGTGCGGGCCATCGACGTGCTCAGCGACGTCCGGCCCACGGACGTGCTCATCGCGTTCTCGTTCCGCCGGTACGCCCGCCCCACCATCGTGGTGGCGTGCGAGTTCGCCGCGGCGGGCGGGCACGTCGTCGCGATCACCGACGACGCGGGCAGCCCGCTGGCCGCCGCCGCGCACACCACCGTGGTGGTGGACACCGGAAGCGCGTCCTTCAGCGACTCCCCGACCGCGATCTCCGCCGTCGTGCACGCGCTGGCCACGCTCACCGCGGCCAGCGCGAAGGGTGCGCGGCGGCGGCTGGCCAGGCGCGAGGGGCTGGCGCGGGCCCTGGCGATCTACTCCGACGAACGAGGGGGCGCGGACGGATGAGGCACGCGACGCACGCGAGGCACGTGAGACACGAGGCGGACGACGTCGTCATCACCGGCGGCGACGTGCTGGACGGCACCGGCGCGCCGGCGCGGCGGGCCGACGTGGTGGTGCGCGAGGGCGTGATCCGCGACGTCGTCCCGCCGGGCAAGACGCACGAGGGCCCGGAGCTGGACGCGACCGGCCTGGTCGTCGCGCCCGGCTTCATCGACCTGCACTCGCACGCCGACTTCACCGTCCAGGAGCGTCCGGCCGCCGAGACGGCCGTGCACCAGGGCGTGACGACGCTGCTCGGCGGCAACTGCGGGTTCTCTCCGTTCCCGGTGGCCGCCGAGGCCGAGGAGCTGCGCGGCGCCGCCGGGTTCCTGGCGTCCGGCGTCGACTTCGAGTGGAGCGACCTGGACGGCTACGCCCGCGCCGTCGAGGCGGACCGGCCGGCGATCAACCTGGCGACGCAGGTGGGGCACCAGGCGCTGCGGACGCTGGTGATGGGCGCCGACGAGCGCCCCGCCACCGCGGACGAGCTGGCGCGGATGCGCTCGCTGCTGGCCGCCGCCGCCGAGCAGGGCGCGTTCGGCTTCTCCACCGGGCTGATCTACGCGCCGGGGTCGTACGCCTCGTCCGCCGAGGTCGCGGCGCTCGCCACCGAGGCGGCGGCGCGCGGCCTGCTGTACTCCACGCACATGCGCAACGAGAGCAACGAGCTGCTCGCGGCGGTCGACGAGGCGCTGGACGCGGCGCGCCGGTCGGGCGCACGGCTGGAGATCTCCCACCTCAAGGCGATGGGCCCGGCGAACCACGGCGCCGTCCACGAGGCGCTGGCGAAGATCGAGGCGGCCCGCGCCGAGGGCGTGGACGTCGCCGCCGACGTGTACCCCTACACCGCGTCGTCGACGACGCTGACGTCGCGGCTGCCGGGCTGGGCGATGGACGGCGGCGCCGCGCGGCTGCTCGAACGCCTGATGGAACGCTCCACCCGGAGCCGGATCGCCGCGGAGCTGCGCGGCCGGTTCGGCCGCGACATCGACCCGGCCGGCGTGGTCGTCGCCGGGCTGCCGGACGGCCCCTACTCCCGGTTCATCGGCCGCAGCCTCGCCGAGATCGGCGAGGAGATCGGCACGGACCCGGCGGAGGCGGCGCTGGAGCTGCTGGCCGCGCACAACGCGACCGTCTCGATCGTCAACCACGCGATGTCCGCCGGCGACGTGTCGGCCGTCCTCGCGCACCCGCTGGTCAGCGTGGCCAGCGACGGCTGGACGCTCGCGCCGTCCGGCGAGGGCCGCCCGCACCCGCGCAGCTTCGGCACGTTCGCGCGCGTGCTCGGCCGCTACGTCCGGCAGGACGGGCTGCTCACGCTGCCCGAGGCCGTCCGGAAGATGACCTCCCTGCCCGCCGCGCGGCTCGGGCTGGCCGACCGCGGCGAGATCCGGCCGGGCCGCGTGGCCGACCTCGCCGTGTTCGCCCCGGACGCGGTGATCGACAACTCCGACTTCGCAGATCCCTGGCGGCTCGCCACGGGTGTGCGGCACGTGCTCGTGCGCGGCGTCCCCGTGCTGCGCGACGGCACGGCCACCGGCGCGCGTCCCGGACGCGTGCTGCGCCGTGCCGGCTGAGCGCGCATTCTTCCGGATCCCCCCGGGATCCCCGTTGAACAGGAGCGCGATTGAGTAGCGCTGTCACGCTCGGCGGACGGCTCGACCGCAGGCAGCTCACCGCGGTGGTCTGCTTCGCGATCTGCGTCGTCGCGGGCATCGTGCTGGCCGTCGCAGGCGGCAAGGCCGGCATCTGGGGCCTCGTCCCCATCATCATGTACGCGGTCCTCGCGCTGCTCGGCGTCGACGTCGTGCTGGCCACGATCGGCGCCGTCATCGTCGCCGCGATCATGACCAGGACCGCGCCGGTGCCGCTCGGCGAGCAGCTCGCCACGTCCATGGGCTCGCTGGTCGCGGTGATCGGCCTGATCATCCTGCTCGGCGCCGGCCTCGGCCACGTCGCGCAGGAGACCGGCGCCGCGCAGACCCTCGTCCGGACGGTGATGGGCCGGATCGGGCTCAGCACCCCGACCCGCGTCCAGCTCGGCGTCATGGTGTCGTCGCTGGTCATCGTGGGCGCGCTCGGCACCCTCGCCGGCGGCAACGCGATCATCGCGCCGATCGTCATCCCGATCGCGGCGCGGATGGGGTGGCGGCCGCCGGCCGTCGCGGGGATGTTCCACGCGGCGGGCGCGGCCGGGCTGATGCTCGGCCCGTTCACCCCTCCGGTCGTGACGATCACGGCCGCCGCGAAGCTGTCCTACGGCGACTACCTGCTGCACGCGGGCCTGCCCGTCGGCGCGATCACCCTCGTGACCGGGTTCTTCATGGCCCGCTGGATCCAGAAGCACACCGACCAGGAGTACGCGCCGGAGGACGCCGCCAAGGACGACGACGCCGACGCCGCGCCGGACAGGCGCGGGCAGTGGGCCGCGCTCGCCTTCATCGCCGTGCTCATCGCGCTCGCCGTGTACGGCGTGTGGGTCAAGGCGGGGTACTCCTACGCGCTGGTCGTCATGGTCGTCACCGCCGCCGCGACCGGCCTGGCCGGCGGTCTCGGCGCCAAGGGGACGGCGGAGGCCGTCTATGCGGGCGCGGCCCGGCTGATCTGGCTGTTCATGCTGTTCTGGCTGCTGGACCCGCTGCTGACCCTGGTGCAGAAGACCGGCGCGTTCGACACGATCTTCGACCACCTCAAGGACGTCATGCCGGACGTCGGCCCGTACGTGTTCCTGCTGCTGGTGGTGCTTCTCGGCTACGTGCACGCGGTGCCCGGCGCGGCGGTCGCCCAGGTCGTCCTGATCAACAAGCTGTTCGGGCCGCTGGTGACGTCGCTGGGCGTGCCGCCCGCCGCGTGGGCGGTGTCGCTGCTCGGGACGGCGCAGATCGACCAGCTCGGCCCGTACCCGACCGCGGACATGATGGGGCAGATGGGCCTGGCCCGCTCCAGCGATCTGCGGATGATGCTGTTCAACGGCTGGGCGATCATGGTCGCGAACACGGCCGGGTTCCTGGTGCTGTTCGCGATCCTGCTTTAATCCGACGAAGCCGGCCCGGGGGTGTGGGGGGCCGTCCCCCCTCGGGAAGAACTGCCCCTGGGAGGCCTGACATGCGCGGCGAACTCGACGGGCTGGTGCGGCGGGCGGACCGCCTGGGCGGGACGCTCGGCGTCGTCGCGCACGACCTCGGCACCGGCGAGCGCGCGGAGATGAACGCCGGCCGCCGCTTCACCTCCGCGTCGGTGATCAAGCTCGCGGTCATGGCGACGGTGCTGGCGGAGGCGGGGGCCGGCGGCCTTTCGCTTGACGACCGGGTGCCGGCGCCGCCGGACGCCCGGGTGCCCGGCAGCGGCGTCATCAAGGACCTCGCGGACGCTGCGGAGTTCAGCGTCCGCGACCTGGTCACCCTGATGATCATCGTCAGCGACAACACCGCGACCAACCTGCTGATCGACCTGGTCGGGAGGGACGCGGTGAACGCCTGGTGCGCCCGCCGCGGCCTGCACGGCACGGTGCTGGCCCGCGTGATGATGGACGCTGCGGCCCGCGAGCGCGGCGACGAGAACCTCACCATCCCGGCGGACGTCGCCGCGCTGCTGACCGGCCTTGTCAGGGGCGAGCTGCTCGGGGAGGAGGGCACCGCGTTCGCGCTCGACGTGCTGGCCCGCCAGCAGGTCAACGACCGCCTGCCCCGCCACCTCCCGCCGGGCGTGACGCTGGCCCACAAGACGGGCGAGCTGGCGTCCGTCTGCCACGACGCCGGGATCGTCCTCGCCGAGGGCCGCGACCCGATCATCCTCGTGGCCATGACGGAGGGCATCGACAGCGAGCACGAGGCCGCCGCCCTCATCGCCGAAACCGGCCGAGCCGTCTACACCGCGACCGGCCTCACACCCCCGCCCCACCCGTCCCCGACCCACCCGTCCCCGACCCCGTAATCGTTGACTTGCGGCGAGTCGTCGTTATGAGCCGCGCCATAACGACGACTCGCCGCAACTCAACGTGGGGTGTGGAAGGTCTCGGTCGCCTGGGCGCGGATCAGGGATTCGTCGACCTCGTGGCCCAGGCCGGGCGCGGACGGCACGGGCACCGTGCCGTCGGTCGCGCGGATGGGCGGGGCCACGATGTCGTGGGCGTAGTACTTGTCGGAGCCGGACACGTCGCTGGGCAGGTCGAAGCCGGGCAGGGACGCGATCGCGACGTTCGCGGCGCGGCCGACGCCGAACTCGTGCATGCCGCCGCACCACACCTTCCAGCCGGCCGCCACGGCGCGGTCGTGCGCCGCGCGGGCCGCCGTGAGCCCGCCCATCCGGGACACCTTGACGTTCAGGATGCTCCCGGCGCTCAGCGCGATGGCCGTGTCGAGCTGGTCCAGGTCGTCGACCGACTCGTCCAGGCAGACGGGCGTGCCGATCGTGGCGGCGAGGCGGGCGTGCGCGGCGAGGGCGCCCGGCGCGAACGGCTGCTCGATGAGCAGCAGGCCGAGCCCGTCCAACTCCCGCATGGTCGCCAGCGCTTCGAGCGACTCGGGGTAGACGCCGTTGGCGTCGACCTGGACGGCCAGGTCCGGGTACGCCTCGCGGACGGCCCGCGTCGGCGCCACGTCCCAGCCGGGCGCGATCTTCAGCTTGATGCGCCGGTAGCCGTCGGCGGCGTGCCGCCCGACCTGCGCGAGCAGGTCCTCGACGGTCGGCTCGATGCCCAGGCTGACGCCGGCGGCGATGCGCTCGCGGGTGCCGCCGAGCGCGGCGGCGAGCGAGGCGCCGGTCGTGCGGGCCCACAGGTCCCAGCAGGCGATGTCGAGCCCGGCCTTGGCGAAGTGGTGGCCGCGGACCCGCGCCCAGGAACGCCCCGCCTCGGACGGGTGGTCCCACTCGGCGCCGACCAGCGCGGGCGCGAGGTAGCGGCGCAGCATCATCCAGCAGGTGTCGACGGTCTCCGGGCAGTAGTACGGGTCGCTCGGCGAGGCGATCTCGCCCCAGCCGGCGGCGCCGGAGCCGTCGGTGACCCGGACGACGATGTGCTCGAGATGCGACTTGCGGTGCGAGCTGGTCTGGAAGGTGTGGACGAGCGGCAGGCGCAGCCGGAACGCCTCGACGGCGGCGACGGCGGGCATCAGTTCTTCTCCTGCGGGTCGGGGACGAACCGGTAGACGGCGGTGTCGCCGGAGGCGACCTTGCACGAGACGGCGGCGTAACCGGCTGCGACCAGGCGGCCCATGACGTCCGCGACGCGTTGCCGGAGCGCGACGGAGGCGGCCCGGTCGGCGGCGACGTGGGCGTCCCAGTCGCCGGGCAGGCCGAGCAGCACGGCGTCCCCGTCGCGGGCGGTCTCGCCCCAGGGCACGCGCGGCGGCGCGGGCGCCCGGCGGGGCGCGGAGTCCGGATCGGCCGTCAGGTCCCATTCGACGATGAGGCGGTCGGTGCGCATGCCGCGGTCGCGGCCGACGTCCTCGACGCCCAGCAGGTTCGGCTCGAACCAGCGCGCGACCGCGCCGAGGACGTCGAGGTTGAAGTGCGCGTTGCGGGTGCGGGCCGGGTCGAACGACCAGCGCATCGCGGTGACGCCGGTGGACAGCACCTGCTCGCGCTGCCCGAGCTTGAGGGCGCGGCCGACGCCGCGGCCCTGCTGGTCGTCGCGGACGGCGGCCATCTGCGAGTAGTGGTAGACGGCGCCGGACGGGTCGATGCCGCCGAAGCCGTAGGCGAACCCGACGAGCTCGCCGCCGTCGAACGCGCCGACGACCGACCCGCCGTTGTGCGCGAGCGAGATGAGCAGCCGCGGGCTGACCGCGGGGTCGGTCTCGCCGAGCCGGAACACCTCGCGGTACAGGGCGACCGCGGCGCGCATCTCCGCGGGCCCGGACAGGGGCCGCACGTGGACGGCCGGGGATCTCACAGGCATCGCATCGCTTACTGTCAGCACATGTCCTGACCTAGATATGTTGTAGATCTATGTCCTCGTTGTAGCATCACGCCTTGTCAGCGTCAAATATTGCGAGGATCATGACAGATATACGATTCGTATGTTCGTCAACGATCTTCGGGAGCCGGAGGGACATGACCGCGCTGGACCCTGCTGCCGCCGCCCGCATCACCGAGGCCGCCGCCGCTCTTCTGGACCCTTCCCGCGCCCGCCTGCGCGAATACGCCCTCGCCGAGTCGCCCAGCGGCGACGCCGCGGCCCTGGCCCGCTGCGCCGGCCTGGTCGAGGCCGGGCAGGCCGCCGCCGGCGGCCGGGTGCGCCGGGTGCCGTCCCCGGGCGGCGACCATCTGGTCACGTCCTGGGGCCCGGACGGTCCCGGGCACCTGCTCGTGGTCGGCCACTACGACACGGTCTGGCCGGTCGGGCGACTCGCCGACATGCCGTACACCGACGACGGCACGACCATCACCGGCCCCGGCGTCTTCGACATGAAGGGCGGCCTCGTCGCGCTGGAGACCGCCTTCCAGGCGCTCGACGCCGCCGGGATCGCGGTGCCCGCGCCCGTCCGCGCCGTCGTCGTCGCGGACGAGGAGGTCGGCAGCCCCACCGGCCGCGCGCTGGTCGAGGCCGAGATGGAGGGTGCCGCAGCGGTCATCGGCCTGGAGTCGCCGCACCCCGACGGCGCGCTGAAGTCCGCGCGGCGCGGCAGCACCCGCGTCGCGCTGCGGGTCCGGGGCCGCGAGGCGCACGCCGCCCTCGACCCGGGCCGCGGCGTGTCCGCGATCGACGAGCTGCTCGACCAGCTCGCCGCCGTCCGCGCCGCCGTGCCCGACGACGGGACGACCCTGCTCAACATCGGCCGGATCGAGGGCGGCAGCCGCGCCAACGTGATCGCCGGGGACGCCTGGGCGGAGATCGGCCTCCGCTTTACCGACGCCGGATCCGAGCGCCGGATGCTGGACGTGCTCCGCGCCGCCCGCCCGGTCAGGGACGGCGCGCAGGTCGAGGCCGAGGTGCTGACGTCCCGCCCGACCTGGCAGGACGACCCGGCCAACCCGCTGCTGGCGCACCTGGCGGAGGTGGGCGCCGCGCTCGGGCAGACCGTCCGGGGCCGCCCGGCGGCGGGCGCGGGCGACGCGAACCTGCCCGGCTCCCGCGGCCTGCCCACGCTCGACGGCCTCGGCCCGCGCGGCCGGGGCGCGCACGCCGCGGACGAGCACATCCAGGTCGCCGACCTGTCCCGCTGCGCCGCCCTCCTCGCCGCGCTGATCGC
The DNA here is from genome assembly GCF_039529375.1 of Actinomadura napierensis. Taxonomy (NCBI): domain Bacteria; kingdom Bacillati; phylum Actinomycetota; class Actinomycetes; order Streptosporangiales; family Thermomonosporaceae; genus Actinomadura; species Actinomadura napierensis. Next base: position 100,946 of record NZ_BAAAMR010000005.1, on the reverse strand, counting down.
CGCGCCTTTCCGGCCCTGACCCGCCCACAAGGTCAGAAACCGGGTCGACGTCGCAAGCCGGGCGGGCAAGACTCGACCTTGTGAAGATCAGGCTCGCGGGCGGAGTCGTCGCCTCGGACATGGGCGCGTGGACGGCGGGGCCGTCCGGCGCCCCGGCCCGGGTCGCCGGCGGGGCCGTCGCGCAGCCCGGCGCGCCCGTCGCGCTGGGGCCCGCCGGCGCGTCCGGCGCGGACGTCCGGCATGCCGTCGAGGAGCTGTCCGCGCTGGTCGAGGCCGGTGGAGTGGTCGCCGCGGGGGCGGGCGCCGACCTCGGCGCCGGATTCCGCTCCGCCCGCCTGGAGGGGGCGCGCGGCGACCAGCGCGACGCGGTCCTCGCGGCGTTGCGGGCGCTCGGGCTAGAGCACGCGGACCGGCTGGGGGACCGGACCCGGTTCCTGGTGGCGCTGTTCGGCCCGTCGGTCACCAGGCGGGTGGGTGCGGCGGCGGCGAAGGCGGCCGGTGACGGGCGGTGGGCCGCGCTGCGCCTGGCGTCCGCCGCGAGCGACGTCCTCGGGCCCGAGCAGCTGGAACGCGTCCTCGACCTGGACGGACCTGACACCGCCGTGCCGGGGGCGCCGTCCGTGCTCGGCGGCTACCTGCGCCGGGTGCTGGACGGAGTGCCGCGCCCCCGCCGGCTCGACCTGCTCCTCGACCTGTGGTCGGAGGTGCTCGGGCACCAGGAGCGGCTCGGCCGCCGCGACCGCCGCCTGGCCACGCAGAGCCGCCGCGACCGGCTCGCCGACCTGCGCGAACGCCGCGTCCGCCACGAGGACGAGGTGGTCGTCGGATGGTTGAAGGGCGAGCTCGGGCACGAGCCCTCGCTCGCGGACGCCGCGCGGTGGACGCCGCCCGACGCCTACTGGCGCGACCAGCTCGTCCGGATGTTCCAGGACGCGATCGCCGCCACCGCTCTGCTGCGCACCGCCGTCGCGGTCGCCGACCACGGCTTCGAGGAGGGCCTGGCGCGCTCGGCGGCGCTCCTCGGCGCCGTCATCGAGCGGTGTCCCGCGTGGACCGGCGGCCGCGGCCGTTCCGGCGGGCTGCCCGCCCGGCCCACCGTCCCCGTGGGCGAGATCCACCGCAGGCTGTCCGCCGGCAAGCCGGTCGACGCCCGGCTCATCGGCTTCGTGAAGCCGCGCCTGACCCGCGCCAAGGAGTACGGCATCCTCGTCATCGAGACCGTCGAGGCGGTCATGGACCGGATGATCGGGCACCAGGACGATCCGCTGCGCGACTGGGGCGCGCACGACCTGCGCGGCTGGCGCGCCGCGTCCGGGTACAGCGCGGTGCGGCCGCTCGCCGGATGGGGCGGCATCCCGCCGTGGACCGGCCCGATCCTCGGCGACCGCGAGCCGCTGCGCGAGCGCGAGGAGCTCGTCGGGGACCTGCTCTGGTACGTCGACCTGATCGACGCGCTCGCCCAGCTGCACGGGCACGACGCGGCGCGCTCGGTGGACGGCACCGGCGCCCCCTGGTTCGACTACGACCCGCCGCCGCTGGAGGAACCGGAGCCCCTCACGCCCCGGCTCGACTCGGTGACGCTGGCGGTGTCCGGCGCCGCGCAGCTCGTCGCGCTCGGCGGCGTCCCGCCGAAGGGCGTGCGCACCTGGACCGGGTTCACCGAGGGCCTGACCGCCGGGACGGCGATCAGCGAGGCGCTGACCGGCGAGTTCAAGGTCCCGCCCGCGCTGGCCGCCCGTGAGGGAGCGGCCGTGCCCGGCGCGAAGGTCCGCGTGAGGGTGGCCCGCAGCGCTCGCGACCTCGCCGAATGGTCGGACCACATGGGCAACTGCATCGCCAGCCCGTGGTACGTCGACGACGCCCGCGAGGGACGCGTCGCCCTGGTCGGCCTCTACGACCAGGACGGCGTGCTCGTCGCCAACGCCGAGGTGAGCCCGCGCCGCCCGCAGTCGCGCGGCTGGCATGTCACCGAGATCGCGGCGCGCTTCAACGGGGCGCCCGACACCGAGCTGGAGCGCCGGTTCCGCGCGTGGGTCGACGCGATCCCCGGAACGAGGCCGCCCGAGGAGCCGGTGCCGGAGGAGGTCCCACCCGTCCGGACGCCGCGCCGGCGGCCAGCGCCGCGCCTGGTCGAGGAGGTGGGACCGGCGCTCGGCGACCTCGCCCGCGCGGCCTGGGACGGCACCCGCCCCGGGACGCTGGAGGTGTTCGCCGCGCTCGCCGCGACCCCGCCGGACGCGGCGCTCACCAGGCTTCGCCGGCTCGGGTCCGCGCAGCTCACCGCCGCCGTCCGCCGCGCGCTCGGCACCGGGTCCGTGACGCTCGCCGGGCTGTGGGGCGCGACGGGGGAACGGCCGCTCGCCGCCGCGCTGGAGGGTCTCGATCCGGCCTTGCGGCAGCGCTACGACCAGCTTCCTCTGCTGCTTGGAGAGCCACCGCTGCCGAAGACGCTGCGCAGGCTCGTCCGGCTGCCGGCGATCGCCGACCCGTACGCCCTGGACCTGGTCGCGCGCCGGGTCCGCGCGGCGGTCGGGAGGCTGGCCGTCCAGGACGACCCGGCCGTCGCCCGCGCCGTGGCGCACCGGCCGACCGAGCCGCTGCTGTGCGCACTGGCCGTCCTCGTCACCTGCGCCGCGCCGGACGTCCCGCTCGCGACCGTCGTGCCGCCGCGCGAGATCGCCGTTCCCGGCTACCCGGCGACCACCCTCGAGGACGAGGACGGGCCGTGGCGGCGCGCGCTGCCCGACGCCGCCGAGCTCGGCGCCGACACCGGGCTGTTCTGGGACGAGGTCGCCGAGCACGGGCTGCGCGTCCCCGCGTCCTGGCTCGGGGCGGGCGGCTGGACCGCCCTGTGGTCGCGCGCCCACAGCCACCGCTGACGGCCGCCCCGCGGGCGATGAGCCCGCGGAACGGCCACCAACGAACCGCCTACTTCTTCGCCTCGGCCGCCTCCAGATCGGCCTTCGCGGCGCGCGGGCTCCACCGTCCGGCGAGCGGCAGCATCAGCGCGAAGAACAGCAGCTGCGCGACGATGCACACCCACCACCAGTGCTGCCACTGGTGCGGGGCGTCCGCCGCCGCCTGCTTGATGTCGGCGAGCTGGTGCATCAGCGCAGCCGAGGGCGCGTGGCCCGCCTCCTGCGCCGCCTTGGCCTCCGCGAGCTTCCCGGGGGCGTCGACCAGGGTGTTCGCGCTGCTCACCACGTACTGCAGCGCGAAGACGGAGCCGGCGACCGCGATCCGGGTCGTCCAGCCCCAGACGGCGAGCCCGTGCGCCATCAGCGCCGGGTTGCGCCGCTCGATCGTCTCGGTGAACGCCGCCATCCACGGCGCGTACGCGATGGCGAGGCCGACCGCCAGGAGGCTGACGATCGTTGCCAGCGCCGTGAAGCTGGTGTGCGGATGGGAGGCGCGGGTCAGGAACACGTACGTCATGACCACCGCGAGGACGGTCCCCCCGGCCATGAACGGCTTGCGCACCCGGGTCCGGTCGGACACGACCCCGACGATCACCAGCGCGATCGCGTCCATCGCCCAGTACCAGGTGTTGATGCCATTGGCGCGGGACGTGGAGAACCCGAACGTGGTGGTCAGGTAGATGGTGAAGAACCCGACCGCCGTGTAGTAGATGATCAGGAAGATCGAGATCCCGGCGGCCGGGGCGAGGATGTCGAACTTCAGCATCTGCGCCCACGGCCGGCCGAGGTCGGCGCTCGCCTCGGCCTGCGCCGCGTGCGCCTCCACCTTCGCGCGGTCGTCGGCGCTGACCATGACCTGGCTGCGCAGGCCGGGTTTCAGCTCCCGCAGGCCGCCGAGCGCGATCGCGAAGACGACGAGCCCGAAGGCGCCCATGATGTAGTACTGGCTGGCCCAGCTGTTGTCGAGGCGCTCCAGCGTCCGGTTCGCGACGAAGCTGACGATGAGGCTCGCGACGACCGGGCCGAGCGTCCAGAAGCCCATCGCGGACGCGCGGCCGAGCTGCGGGGAGAAGTCCCGGACCAGCGCGGGCGTGGCCACCAGGATCACCCCCTCGACCATCCCGATCACGGTGAGCAGGACGACGAACGCCCACTTGTTCGGCATCGACGGGATGAGCAGCGTCAGCACGCCGGTGACGCCGAGCCCGTAGGCGACCAGGTTCGCGCGGCCCCACTTGTCGCAGAGGCCGGCGGCGAGCGCGCCGAACGCGCCGACCAGCCCCCCGATGACCAGCGCGTTGACGTAGAAGAGGAACGACATCTCGAAGTGGGCGAGGACGAGCGGCGCCACGCCGCCCGTCACGTACTGCTCGCAGTACAGGACGATCGTGGCGAGGACGACCACCGCGAGGTACCACACGCGGGGGCCGGTTTCCGGATAGCGGTCGAGGTCGCGCTTCCAGAGGCGGTCGATCGCGGCTCTGGGTTCGGGGGCGGCCGGGTGATCGAGGGTGGTCATGGCACCTCTTTCCGGTTGTCCCGGCGGGGGGCTTTCGGGCCCGGTGGTTCTAGAAGCGAACTCTAGGTTCGGGTCCTTAAATTTTCCAGAGCAAAGTTCTAGAATCTCGATCTAGAACTCTCAACGAGGAGGGCGATGTCCACCGCCTCCAGGCCCGCACCGTCCAGGGCTCCGTCCAAGGCACCGTCCAAGGCCGTCCCGCGGCCCACCCCCGACACCCGGCCGTTCTGGGACGGCGCCGCCGCCGGCGAGCTGCGCGTCCAGCGCTGCCGAGCCTGCGCCCGGCACTTCTTCTATCCGCGCCCCGCCTGCCCGCACTGCGGCTCCGGCGACGTCGAGTGGGTGACCGCCACCGGGCGCGCCACCCTCCACTCGTACGTGATCAACCACCGTCCGGCGCCCGGCTTCGAGGACGAGGCGCCCTACGTCATCGCGATCGTCGAGCTGGAGGAGGGCGTCCGGATGATGAGCAACATCGTCGGCGTCCCCGCCGACCCCGGGCACCTGCCGCTCGACCTGCCGCTCCGCGTCGTCTTCGAGCGGCGCGGCGACGTCGAGCTGCCGCTCTTCACCCCGGTGGAGGAGGCCCGGTGAACATCGTCATCGCGGGTGCGGCCGAGACCGACGAGATCGGCCGGCTGCCCGACCACTCCACCCGGCAGCTCCATCTCGAAGCCGCCCGCAACGCCCTCGCCGACGCCGGGCTGACCAAGGACGACATCGACGGCGTCGCAGCCGTCGGCACCCCCGGCCCCGTGGAGATCGCGCATTCGCTGGGGATCGAGCCGGCATGGCTGGACGGCACGCAGGTCGGCGGCTCGTCGTTCCTGTTCCACGTCCGGCATGCCGCCGCCGCGATCCGCGCCGGGATGTGCGGCACCGTCCTCATCACGCACGGCGAATCGGGCCGCTCCCGCGTCGGCGCGCCCCGCTACGCCCGCTCGCCCGACTCGCTGAGCGGCCAGTTCGAGGCCCCGTACGGCGTGTTCGGCCCGACGAGCGCCTTCACCCTCACCGCGCTGCGGTACATGAAGGAGACCGGCCTCACCCACGAGCAGCTCGCCGAGGTCCCGGTGGCGCAGCGGCGCTGGGCGAACCACAACCCGCGCGCGATGTACCGCGAGCCGATCACGGTCGAGGACGTCCTCGCGTCCCGGATGGTCGCCTACCCGTTCCACCTGCTGGAGTGCTGCCTCGTAACCGACGGCGGCGGCGCGCTGATCGTCACGTCCGAGGACCGCGCCCGCGCGCTCGGCACCCGCCGCCCGCTCGTCCACCTGCTGGGGGCGGGGGAGTCCGCCGAGTCGCCGATCATCTCGCAGATGGCCGACCTGACCAGCTCGGCGGGGTTCCGCCGGGCGTCCCGCGCCGCGTTCGCGGAGGCGGGCGTCGGGCACGGCGACGTCGACCATGTGATGATCTACGACGCGTTCGCGCACCTGCCGATCTACGGCCTGGAGGACATGGGGTTCGTCGGGCGCGGTGAGGCGGGCGCGTTCATCGCCGAGGGCCACACCTCGCCCGGCGGCCGCCTCCCGCTGAACACCAACGGCGGCGGCCTGTCCTACACCCACACCGGCATGTACGGGATGTTCGCGATCCAGGAGGCCGTCCGCCAGCTCCGCAAGGAGGCCGCCGCGCAGGTCCCGGACGCGGAGGTCAGCGTGGTGCTGGGCAACGGCGGCATGTTCATGTCCGCCGCCGTGCTCGTCCTCGCTTCTCACCGCTGAGCCGCGGCGTGCCGCCCCCCGGGCTGGCCGTCATAGGGGGGCGACACGCCGCCACGGCGTCAGTTCCAGGTGATGAGGGCGTCGAGGACCTCGACCTCGGCGCCGTCGACGCGGAGCGGGTTGATCTCCAGCGCCTCGAGCCGGTCGCCGAGGGACGCGGCGACCGCGGCGACGCGCGACACCACGTCCGCGACCGCGTCGAGGTCGGCGGGCTTGGCGCCGCGCGCGCCGTTCAGCAGTGCGGCGCCGCGCAGCTCGCCGAGCGCCTCCCGGACGTCGCGGGCGTCCACCGGCAGCAGGCGCAGCGCGGAGTCGCGCAGCACCTCGACCCACACGCCGCCGAGCCCGACCGCGAGCGTGAGGCCCCACGCCGGGTCGCGGACGATCCCGGCGAGCAGCTCCACGCCGCCCGACCGCTGCGGCTGGACGAGCGCGCCCGCACCGGCGTGCCCCGCGAGCGCGGCCATGACCTCGCGGTAGGCGGTGCGGACCGCGTCCGGCCCGGCCAGGCCGAGGCGGACGCCGCCGATGTCGCTCTTGTGGGCGAGGCCGTCCGCCGCCGCCTTCAGGACGACCGGGTAGCCGAACCGGTCCGCCGCCGCGACCGCCGCGTCCTCGCCGCCGACCAGCTCGGACGGCACCACGGGCAGCCCGGCACCGGCGAGGAGCGCGGCGGCGCGGTGCTCGGCCCACACGCCGGACGCGCCGTCCACCGCGATGTGCTCGCCGGCCACCGGGCGCTCCGGGCGTTCCAATGCGCGCCGCCGCGCCGCCGACCAGCGGACGGCCGCGCCGATCGCCTGCATCCCGTGCTCGATCCCGCCCACCACGTGCGGGAACCCGGTCTTCTCCTGGACGGTCCGCCCGAACTCCGACACGTCGGTCAGCGTGTTGCCGACCACCACGACCGGACGCGGCGACGCGGCGATGCGCCGGGCGTGCGTCTCGAAGTTCGCCATCGGCACCGACGGGTCGGGCGGTGTGAATCGCGGCAGGTCGGTCAGCAGCATCACCGCGTCGATGCCCGGATCGGCGGAGACGATCTCCAGCGCGCGGCCGAGGAGCGTCCGGTCGATGAGCACGTAGCCGGTGACGTCCAGGGGGTTCTGCACGGTCGCGAACGGCGGCAGGATCTCTGCCAGCGCGGCGGCGGTCTCCGGGGCGTACGCGGGCAGTTCGAGACCCTCGTCCTCGGCCCGGTCGGCGATGATCTCCGACGCGCCGCCGGACGGGGTGACCACGCCGATCCGCGGGCCCGGCAGCGGCCCGGCCGAGGCGAGCAGCCCGGCGGTGACCATGAGGTCCTCCAGCGACCGGACCCGGAGCACGCCGAGCCGCCGGAACGCCGCGCCGACCACGCCGTCGTCGCCGACGAGCGCGCCGGTGTGCGCCCGCGCGGTGCGCGACGCCAGCCGGCTGCGCCCGATCTTCAGCGCGACGACCGGCTTGCCCGCCTCCAGCGCCCGCCGCGCCGCCCGCGCGAACGCGTCCGGGTCCCGCACCGACTCCAGGAACAGCGCGATGACCTTGGTCGCCGGGTCGTCCACCAGGTAGTCGATCACGTCCGGCACGGTGACCAGCGACTCGTTGCCCATCGAGGTCAGCAGGCTGAGCCCGATGTTGCGGGCCTGCGCGAACGCCAGCACCGAACTGGCCAGCGCGCCGCTCTGCAGGACGACGCCGACCGGCCCGCGCAGCAGCGGCGGCGGGATCGGCAGCCCGTACGGGGTGATCCCGGCGGCGGCGTTGATGTAGCCGTTGCCGTTCGGGCCGAGCACGGTCAGCCCCGCCTCCCGCGCGAACGCGACGACCTCGGCCTCCAGCCGCGCGCCGTCCTCGCCCGCCTCGCCGAACCCGGCGGTCAGCACGACGTAGTTCCTGATGCCGGCCCCGGCGCCGTCCCGCAGCACGGGCAGGACGGCGCGCGTCGGCACCATCACGTACGCGAGGTCGACCGGCCCGGGCAGCTCCGCCAGGCTCGGGTACGCCGCGTGCCCGTGCACGAGCCCGCCGCGCGGGTTGACGAGGTGGACGGGACCGGCGAACCCGTGCACCCGCAGGTTCCCGAACGTGCTCACCGACCAGCCGGACTTGTCGCTCGCCCCGACCAGCGCGATCGAGCCCGGATTGAACAGCGCGCGGACCCCGGCCCGCGGATCGCGAGAGGTCATCTCACTCCCCGATGGCGCCCAGGCGGACGTGCCCCCTGAGCAGGTTGCGGGCGATGGTCCGGCGCTGGATCTCGTCGGTGCCCTCGAAGATCCGCAGCAGCCGCAGCTCCCGGTACCAGCGCTCGATCGGCAGTTCCTTGGTGTACCCCATGCCGCCGTGGATCTGCAGCACCCGGTCCACGACCTGGTTCGCCATCGTCGCGCCGTTCAGCTTGGCGATGGACGAGGCGTGCCGCGCGTCCAGCCCCTCCTGCACCCGCCACGCCGCGTACAGCGTCAGCCACTTGGCCGCCTCGATCTCCACCTGCGAGTCGGCGATCATCCACTGGATGGCCTGGTAGTCGGCGATCGGGTGGCCCATGGACACGCGCACCTTGGCGTAGTCGACGGCCATCTGCAGCATCCGCTCGGCCGCGCCGATCGCCCGCGCCGGGATCATGTAGCGGCCCTGCCCGATCCACCGCATCGCCAGGTCGAAGCCCTTGCCGACCTCGCCGAGCACGTTGGCGGCGGGCACCCGGACGTCCTCGAACACCAGCGACGCCGGGCCCCACTCGCCCATGGTCGGGATCGGCTCGGACTTCCAGCCCATGTCCCGGTCGACGAGGAAGCAGGTCACGCCGCCGTCCGCGCCGAGGTCGGGGTCGGTCACGGCGAACACCATGACGAAGTCGGCCTCGTTGCCGCCGGTGATGAACGTCTTCTCGCCGTTGATGATCCAGTCGTCGCCGTCGCGCACGGCGCGGGTGCGGATGCTGCGGGCGTCCGACCCGGCGCCGGGCTCGGTGATGGCGAAGCAGGACCGCCGCTCGCCCTCGATCGTCGGGACCAGGTAGGCGCGCTTCTGCCGCTCGTCGCACGCGTACAGGATGTTGTCGGCGGTGCCGCCGAAGCTGAACGGGACGAACGTCCGGCCGGTCTCCATCGCCACGATCGCCGACATCAGCGGGCCGAGCGCGGCGCCGCCGTACTCCTCGGGCGTGTTGATCCCCCAGAACCCGGACCGGCGCGCCTTGTCGCGCAGGTCGCGCAGCACCCGCGGGTCGAGCCCCGGGCGCCCGGCGCGCTCGTTGCGCAGCACGTCCGGTTCGAGCGGCACGACCTCCCGCTCGACGAACGAGCGGACGGTGTCGCGGATCTGACGTTCCTCGGCGCTCAGCGAGAAGTCCATGGACCGGCCCTCCGATCAATCCTAGAATCTATTTCTAGGAATCGGTTCTAGGTTGCGCATCGGGCCGTCCCGCCGTCAAGTCGTCCGGAGCGCTTTCTAGAATCTGTTCCACCGACGGCCGGACGGCGGCCGCCGACGGACGGGGGACCGATGGCCCGCAAGCCCGGCGGCAGGGGCGGATGGGAATGGAGCCGCACCGCGCAGACGCGCCGCACGATGCTCGAGGCGGCGCGCGAGGTGTTCTGCGCGCACGGCTTCGCCGACGCCGCGATCTCCGAGGTCGTCGAGCGCGCCGGCTCCAGCGTCGGCAGCCTCTACCACCACTTCGGCGGCAAGACCGAGCTGTTCCTCGCCCTGTGGGAGGAGCACGAGGGCGCGCACGAGAAGGCCGCCACCGCGAGCGTGGCCGAGGCCAAGAACGCCGGCGTCGACGACCCCGTCGGCCTGTTCATCACCGGTGCGCGGGCGTTCCTCGCCGGCTCCTGGGAGCGCCGCGACCTCGCCCGCCTGTTCATGGACGGCGACGGCCCGCCCGGCTTCGACCTGATGCGCCGCACCCGCCGCCGCGACTGGGTCCGGCAGAACGCGGTGCTGCTCGCGCTCGGCGGCGAGCCCATCGACCGCCTCACCGTCGCCGTCCTCACCACGGTCATCGGCGAGGCCGGCCGCGAGGTCGCCACCAGCGAGGACGAGGCCGAGGCCCAGGAGGTCATCGACGCCGCGATCGAGCTGATCCGCCGCTTCGACCGCGCCACCGCGACCCCCTGACCGCCGCCGGCCTCCGCCCGGCCCGCGTCGGAGGTGAGGAACCGGGCGAATTCCGGCCATTCTCGATCGCCTCGGCAAATGCTTTGGCTCCTTTTTGCGAGCCGCGTCGCCTGCCTTTATAGTCGCCGATGTCGATCGCCCGTGACGGGCGCAAAGCGCTGCCGGGCCGTGGGCTCGCGTGGAGATGAAGGCAGGAGATTCGTGCAGGTATTTCGTGGGGTCGCCGCGTGGCGGCGCAGGGCCGGAGCCGTCCTCGCCGCCGGGGCCATGACCACGACCGTGGCCGCCGCCCCGCCGGCGGCGCCGTCCGCCCCGGCGACGTCCCCGTCCGTCACGCACAAGCATTACGGGAATGCGGGAGACATTCCGAAATGCCGCCCGGGTTATGTCTGTGCGACCGTCGCCTATGGCGGGAAATACCATGTCTTCGACTTCTACCGGTACGGCACCTACGGTCTGAGTAACTGGCACGGTCGGGGCGGGCTCGCCAACGAGCAGGCCGGCGGCGCCGCGGCCAGGCTCTACGACCGGTCCGGCGCCGAGATCGAATGCGTGGCGGCGGGTACCGCGGCGGCCGGCGTGGACTGGGACCGCGCCGGGAAGATCAAGCTGACGACGGTCCGCTGCTGACTCCGGCCGCCGGGTCGCGCTGGGCCGCCGTGCCGTGCCGGGCCGCCGTGCCGCGGGCGGTCGGGTCGCGCTGGGCCGCGACGAGGCCCTCGCCCGCCTCCGTCCGGTAGTACAGGACCGAGCGGCCGGCACGGCGGCGGCGGACGAGCCGGGCGTCCAGAAGGATCTTGAGGTGCCGGCCGACGCTGCCGAGGCCGTGGCCGGTCAGGGCCACGAGCTGCGTGGTGCTCTTCGGGGTGTCCAGCAGGACGAGCACCGACGCGCGCACGGGACCGAGCAGCGCGCCGAGCGCGTCGGGCACCGGGGCGGCGTCCGCGCCGGCGAGGATGCCGGAGCACGCGTAGACGACCGCGTACCGGGACGACGCCCGATCCCAGGAGACCCAGGTCTGCCCCGGGGTGACCGGCACGAACATCAGCGGTTTCCCCGCCAGGTCGCGCGGCGGGTAGTCGGCGGTGTTGATCTGCAGCCGGTTCTCGCCGAGCCAGCGCATGCCGGGGCGCATGTCGTCCAGCGCCGCCGCCCAGCCGCCCTGGCTCAGGTGCGCGACGCGGGAGACGATGTCGGCCTCGATGATCCGGCGCCGCCGCGGCCAGTCGGGCAGGACCATCTCCCGCCAGATCCAGGTGAGCAGGTCGGCGGCGCGTTCGGGCAGGTCGTCGCGGTCGAGGGCGGGCGGGAGCGGGCCGTCGAGGGAGACGGCCAGGTCGGCGCGGGCGGCCTCGGGGGCCGTGCGCCGGATCCCCTCCAGCTCGGCCTCGAACGACGCCTCCGGCTCCCCGGACGGGGTCGGGACGATGAAGTCGGCGTTCCACCTCGGTACGAAGGCCGCTTGCACGAGCTGCGCCGTCACCGGGTCGGCGGCCGTCCGCGCGCGGTAGGCGGGCAGGCGGGCGTCCAGCCATGTGCGCTCGGCCGGATTCCCGGCCCTCTCCCAGCGCAGCGCCTTCAGGCAGGCGGTGGCCTCGGCGAGGGGCGAGACGACGAACCGGCTCCCCGCGAGCGTGTCCGCGTTGATCTCCCACCAGCCCAATGGTTTCGCCTCCCCGCGAAAGAGTAACGGGCCCGGCGGGATGCCCCGGAGACTCCGGTCATGCGCACCTACGGGGACCTGTTCCGCACGCCGGAGTTCACGCCGCTGTTCCTGACCTCGGCGGGACAGGTCGCGGCGCAGACGGTGAGCGGGCTGGCGCTCGGCACGCTCGTGTACTCCAGGACCGGTTCGCCGCTGCTGTCGTCGCTGGCGATGTTCGGGCCGATGCTCGCCCAGCTCGCGGGGGCGCTGACGGTGCTGTCGGCGGCCGACCGGCTTCCGCCGCGCGCGGCGCTCGCGGGCCTGTCGCTGCTGTTCGCCGCCGGCACCGCCGCGCAGGCCGTCCCGGGGCTGGCGGTGTGGGGCGTGTTCGCCCTCGTCCTCGCCCTCGGGGTGGTGAGCGCGGTGGGCGGCGGGGTGCGGTACGGGCTGCTGAACGAGATCCTCGACCGGGAGGGGTACCTGCTCGGCCGGTCGGTGCTCAACATGTCGGTCGGGCTGATGCAGATCATCGGGTTCGCGGCGGGCGGCGTCCTGGTCAACACGCTCTCCGCGCGCGGGACGCTGCTGACCGGTGCCGCCCTGTACCTCGCGGCGGCGGCCGTCGCCCGGTTCGGGTTGAGCGCGCGCGGGCCGCGCGCCACCGGACGCGCGACCGCGGGCGAGACGTGGCGCAACAACGTCCGGCTGTGGTCGTCGGGGCCGCGGCGGGCCGTCTACCTGGCGCTGTGGGTACCGAACGGGCTGATCGTCGGCTGCGAGTCGCTGTTCGTCCCGTACGCGCCGCGGCACGCGGGGCTGCTGTTCGCGGCCGGCGCGGTCGGCATGCTCGCCGGGGACACGCTCGCCGGGCGGTTCGTCCCGCCCGCCTGGCGCAAGCGCCTCGACGCGCCGATGCGGCTGCTGCTCGCCACCCCCTACCTGGTCTTCGCGCTGCGCCCGCCGCTGCCCGTCGCGGTGGCCGCGATCGTCGCGGCGAGCGTCGGGTACTGCGCGACCCTGCTGCTCCAGGACCGGCTGCTGCACCTCACCCCGGACGAGCTGAGCGGCCACGCCCTCGGCCTGCACTCGTCCGGGATGCTCGCCATGCAGGGGGTCGGCGCCGCGCTCGCGGGGGCGATCGCGCAGGCCACCTCGCCGGCGACGGGGATGGCGGTGATGGCGGCGGCGTCGGTCGCGGTCACCCTGTCGCTCGTGCCGGGGCTGCGGGTGCGCCCCGCGCCCGGCCCCGCGCCCGGACCCGCACCTGTGGGCGAGCGGGTTTAGCGGGCGGGCCCGGTGGCAGGCTGAGGGCATGCGTGCCGCCACCTACGACTCCTATGCCTCCGACAACTCCCGCCTCACCGCCGGCGAGGCGCCCGACCCCAAGCTCGGCCCGAGCGAGGTGCTGATCGAGGTCCGCGCGGCGGGCGTCAACCCGGTGGACTGGAAGGTGATGTCCGGCGGGCTCGACGCGATGATGGACGCGGTGTTCCCGGTGATCCCCGGCTGGGACGTCGCCGGGGTCGTCCGCGCGCTCGGCCCGGACACCCCGGAGTTCGCGCCGGGCGACGAGGTCATGGCCTACGCCCGCAAGAACGTCGTGCACGCCGGGACGTTCGCGCAGTACGTCGCGGTCCCGGCCGTGCACTGCGCGCGCAAGCCGGCCGCGCTCGGCTGGAGCGAGGCGGGCGGGCTGCCGCTCGCCGGGATGACCGCCCAGCGGTGCCTCGACCGGCTGGAGGCCGGCAAGGGCGACGTGCTGCTCGTGCACGCGGCGTCCGGGGGAGTGGGCAGCTTCGCGGTGCAGATCGGCGTCGACCGCGGCGCCCGCGTCATCGGCACCGCGTCCGAGTCCAACCACGACCACCTGCGCGAACTCGGGGCCGAACCGGTCTCCTACGGCGACGGGCTGGTGGAGCGGGTCCGCGAGCTCGCGCCGGACGGCGTCACGGCGGTCGCCGACTTCGTGGGCGGGCAGCTGGACGCGACGCTCGCCGTGCTCGCGCCGGGCGGGCGGCACGTGTCCGTCGCCGACAACAGCGTGGAGCAGCACGGCGGCCACTGGATCTGGGTGCGCCCCGACGGCGCGAAGCTCGCCGAGCTGGCCGCCATGGTCGAACGCGGCGCGCTGCGGGTTGACGTCGCCAGGACGTTCTCCCTCGACGACGTGGGCGCCGCCTTCGACGAGAGCCGGAGCGGCCACACGCGCGGGAAGCTCGTCATCACCCCGTAGGACCGGGCCGCCCGGCCAGGACCGGGCCGCCCGGCGGACGGCCCGGTCCGGGGTTCAGCAGCCGGAATCGGCGATGACGTAGTAGTTCGCGGACGTCTCCTTCAGCGTGTGCGTGACGAACACGTTGTAGAGGCCCATGTTCTGGTTGGAGCCGTTGGCGTAGGTGTAGCCGCCGCTCATGTGCGCCCGCCCGGCCACGACCTGCGCGTAGTTGCCGGCCGTGAAGCACTGCTGCGGGCCGCCCGGGTCACCGGGGTCGCCGGGATCACCCGGGTCGCCCGGGTCGGTGCCGTCCGAGCCGTCGAGTCCCCAGAACTTCGCCGTGTACGAGGTGGAGCAGATGGCGTCGAGGAAGTACGCGCCGGTGGTGCCGCACTGGTCGGTGCCCGAGCCGGGGTCGACGGCGAGGCCGTGGCCCATCCCGGAAATGGAGTACACCTCGACGGCCGGTTTCCCGTTCGCGTCGTTGTAGACGCTCTGCGTGGTGCCGCCGGGCAGGCTGTGCGTGCTCGACGGCGTCTGCGAAATGCCCCAGACGTTCGTCCACTGGTCGCGCAGTTCGGTGGCGTTCACCGGATAGACGGTGTAGTCGGCAGTGCCTTGCCAGATGGCGACGCGCGGCCACGGTCCGGTGTAGCCGGAGTGGCTGTTGCGGACCTTGTCGCCCCACTGCGCGGGTGTGAGATTCTGATTGTTCATCTGGCAGCCCGAGGCGGCGACGAGGCTGGTGGCGCACTGCGCGGGAAGGCCCGAGTCGATCGCGCCGCCGGCGAAGACGTCCGGGTAGGCGGCGAGCAGGTCGGCCGTCATTCCGCCGCCCGCCGAGAGCCCGGTGGCGAACACCCGGTGCGGATCCGAGCCGTGCTTCTGCTCGGCGTAGGAGACCATCTGGACGATCGACGCCGACTCGGTGCCGCCGCGCGCGTCCTTGGCGGGATCGAACCACTGGAAGCATTTCTGGATGTTGTTGGACGTGGTCGTCTGCGGGAACACGACCGCGAACTTCCACTGGTCGGCGAACTGCGGCCAGCCCGAATGGGAGTAGTAGTCGTCCGCGCTCTGGGTGCAGCCGTGCAGCGCCACCACGAGCGGGGCGCCGGACGGCAGCCCGGCCGGGACGTACTCGTACATCTGCAGGTTCCCGGGGTTGGATCCGAATCCGGTGACCTGCTGGTAGGTGCCGGTCGCGGCGTGCGCCGGCGCGGTGGTCGCGGCCGCGCCCAGCACGGCGGCGGGAAGGGTGAGGGCGGCGGCGGACGCGAGCCATTTCGCGAGGCGCCGCAGAATGCGCGGGGGTGGTCGGTACATGAGGGCTCTCCCGGATCGGTCGAACGGGGTGGGGATCGGGAAGGAGGGGCGCCCATCCGGCAGTCAAACCAATGCGGTGCCCTTTCGAAATGTGCGGGGCGCCCATGTCGCCCCGGGGCCGCTATGGTGCCGTTCCCCATGCGTCACGGGTGGTGATCGGGGAAGACCCTCCGTATGCGGTGGCGGTCGTGGGGCTGGTACGTCCTCGCCGTCATCGTCATGGCCGGTGTCACGGCCGACGTTCTGGCGGACGGCCCGCTCCGGCATCTCGACTGGACGGTCCACAGGTTCTGCGACGCCGATGTCCGGGGCGGGTGGATGTCGGTCGTCGGGGTTTTCACGCAGCTTGGGCAGCGCGGCGTCATCGTGAAATACGTCCTGGTCCCATTGGCGGTACTCGGGGTCATCCGGGCGCGTTCGCCGCGTCCCGCGCTGGTGCCGTTCGTGGTGGTGGGCCTGCTTTCGCTGCTCCAGTTGGGGTTGAAGTCGGTGATCCCGCGGACGTATCCGCACGGGAACACCGACGTTCTGTGGACGCACGGCGACGCTTATCCGTCCGGCCACACGCTGAACGGCTTCGTGCTCATCTGGGTCGCGGTCGAACTGCTCGTCATCGTCGTCCCGGCCCTCGGCCGGTGGCTGACGGCGCGCGTCCGGCGCGACGTCGCGCTGGTCACCGGGTTCCTGACCGGCGCGTCCCTCACCCTCGCCGACGAGCACTGGCTCACCGACGTGCTGTTCAGCCTGGCGCTCGGGCCGGTGCTGCTGACCGGGCTGGCGGCGGTGGACCCCTTCACCCGCCGGTCGTGGCCGGGGCAGCCGGCGCGCGCCGGCTAGCCGCGGATATAGCGGATGACCAGCTCGGCCAGCTCGTCGAGCATCCGCTCGCGGGGGATCGGCGGCCGGTCCAGCACGTACTTGATCGACAGCTCGCCGACGGTCTCGGCGAGGATCCACAGCGCGGCGTCCACGTCCAGGTCGTCGCGGAAGGCGTCCCGGTTCACCAGCAGGTACACGCGGACGAGGTCGGTCAGCCGCCGCTGCAGCGCGGCCAGCTTGTCGAACGGGCCGAGCCGCGGGATCTGCTCGACGATGATCCGCAGCAGGTCGGCGTGCTCCTCGAACAGCCGCATCTGCACGTCCAGCAGCGCGCGGCCGGCCTCCTGCCACGACGCGTGCATGGTCGACTCGATCTGAGCGCCGAGCCGGTCGGCGAGGTGGTCGGCGAACCGGTCGATGACGGTGATGACGATCGCGTCCTTGTTGGGGAAATACTGGTAGAGCGAGCCGTTGCTGATCCCGGCCGCCCTGGCGATGCGGTTGGTGGACGCGCCGTCGTAGCCGTGCTCGGACAGAACGCGAGTGGCGGCGTCCAGGATGCGCTCCACCATCTGCCGCGACCGGTCCTGGCGCGGCGTCCGGCGGGGCGAGAGCCCAGGTGAGCGGGGCATCGGCGGACCCTCCCGGAACGCGACTTGTAAGCGACTGCTTATTCGCGTTTCACTGTAATACGAGACGCATCGGGAGGCGAGACCATGACGATGACCGAGAACGCGGCTGCCGCGCGGGCAGCGGCCGCCGCGCCCGCGGCCCGGGTCGCCGCGCGCCCCGAGCCCGTCCCGTTCGAGCCCGGCTCGATCCTGTGGGACACCATGGGGCTCTACACCTCGGCGATCGCGGGCAACAGCGTGTTCATCCTGCAGACCATGCACCCGGCGATCGGCACCGTGGTCGACCGGCTGTCCAGCTTCCGCCGCGACCCGCTCGGCCGCGCCGCGCGCAGCTTCGCGTCCGTGCAGACCTGGGTGTACGGCGGGCGGACCGCGATCGAGGAGGGCAGGCGGCTCCGCGAGATGCACAAGCCGCTCAGCGCGGAGGACGAGGAGGGCACCAGCCACCACGCGCTGTCGGCCGAACCGTGGGCATGGGTGCACCTGACCGGCTTCTACGCCGCCGTCACCGCGTCCAAGTACTTCGCGCCCGAGCCGATGACCCCCGACGAGCAGCAGCAGGTGTTCGACGAGTTCCTCAACCTCGGCCGGATCCTCCAGGTCCCGGAGCGGATGCTGCCCGGCACCATCGAGGAGTACTGGGCGTACTTCGACGACATGGTGGAGAACACCCTCGTCCCGCACAAGGTCGCGCTGGAGGTCCTCGACCGGATGGACAAGCTCCCGCCCGGCGTCCCCGCGCCGCTGCGCCCGCTGGCGACGCCCCTGATCGCCGCCACCGGACGCCTCGGCCGCTTCATCTCCGTCGGGACGCTCCCGCCGGCCGCGCGCGAGAAGCTCGGCCTGTCGTGGAGCAAGGCCGACGAGCGGAGGCTGCGCGCCGTCGGGCAGGTCATCGGCCGCAGCACGCCGCTCCTGCCCGAGCGCCTCCGCTACATGCCGATCGCCTACCGCGCCCGCCAGGCCGCCCGCGCCCAGGAGAAGCTCCAGCAGGTCCTGGAGACGCGCCCGCTGTAGCGCGGAGCGTGTTACTCGGTGCGCAGGGCGGTCGCGGTGCGGGCCTTCGCGGCCCAGCCGGCCGGCAGCAGCGCGCCGAGCATCGCGATCACGATGCCGCCGAGCGCCAGCGGGACGACCAGCGGCACGTCGTAGACCGCCGTCATGTGCGGGGTCAGCCGGGTGCCCGCGGCGTCCCCCATCAGCGGCATGACCAGGTGGTGCAGGGCGATGCCCGCGGGCAGGCCGGCCAGGCCGCCGGCCGCGCCGAGAGCGGCGACCGAGGCGAGCACCATCGCGATGGTCTGCCGGGGCGACATCCCGATCGCCTTGCAGACGCCCAGGTCGTGCACGCGCTCGCGGGTGTCCAGGACGACCGCGTTGAGGACGCCGAGCCCCGCCACCGTGACCAGCAGCAGCGTGAGCAGCGCCGCCAGCGAGTCCAGGATGACGATCGTGCTGCTGGTGTCGTCGGCGGACGCCATCGCCTGCGCCCCGAGCGGCTGTAGCGCGCTGTTCAGCCCGCTGATGTAGGACGCCGTCGAGACCCCCGGCTTCAGCCGGACGAGGTACTCGTCGGCCGCGCCCTGGTTCTCGACTCCGGAGAACGAGGAGGCGGCGGCGTGCACGCGCATCCCGTCGTTCTCGAGGTCGAACGCCTCGCCCACGATCCGCAGCCGCACCGCGGTGCCCTGGCCCAGCACGGTGATCGTGTCGCCGACGCGGTGACCGGTCACGTCGAGGAAGTGCGTCGGCACCACGGCCTGACCGGGGCCGGTGATCCAGTGCCCCGCGATGATGTCGTACGCGGCCGCCCGTAGGTCGTCCTGGTAGAGGCGCATGTCGATCGCTCCCACGACGCCCGTCACGGTCGCCTGCGCGGTGCGCACTCCGTAGAACGACGCCGTGCCGGACTGGGCGGAGATCGCGGCCTTCACCTTCGCGCCGTCCATCGAAGGCGGCCCCTCCGCCGGTCCCTGCGCCGGTTCTTGCGCGGGTCCCTGTGCCGGTCCTTGTCCGGGCGGCGGGCCCTGTTGCTGCGGAGCGGGGTCTCCGCCCATCACGCTGACGGCGGCGGACGCGGCGGGGTCGCGGGCGGCGCCGATGGTGTTCAGCGACGCCGCCAGGCCGATCGCGAACGTCGCGGCGGCGGTTCCGAACATCACGGCCGCGAGCATTGACGCCGACCGGACGGGACGCGCGAACGGCGTCGCCAGCCCGAGCGTCACCGCGCGGTGCAGCGGCAGCCGCCCCGCGATCCGCTGCGCCCACCGGCCGCGGCCGGTGCTCGGCGCGCGGCCGACCGCGATCGCCTCGGCGCTCCGCAGCCGTCCCGCCCGCAGCGCCGGGACGAGGGCGGCGACCGCCACGACCAGCAGCGCGCCCGCCGCGACGGCGACGTCGACCCACCAGGCGACCGACAGGCCGGTCGTCCCGTACACCTGCTGCACGTCGCCGAGCAGCGGGTAGGCGATCAGGTTCCCGAGCACCACGCCCAGCAGGGTGCCGGCGCCGGCCGGGACGAGCGCCTGCGCGACGTACGCGCGGACGACCTCGGCGGGCGTGCAGCCGATGGCCTTCAGGATCCCGATCCGCCGCAGGTTCGCCCCGACCGTGCCGCCGACCACCCCGGCGACGACGATGACCGACATCCCCAGGCCGAGCGCGCCGAACGCCATGAGGAACGGCACGAATGTGGCCGCCTCGCGGTCGGCGACGTACTTGGCGTCCAGATACGACTGGGTACCGGCCAGCGCGCCCTTCGGCAGGGCCGCCGCCAGCTTCGAGCGGTCGGCGGCCAGCGCGGACTTCGCCGGCGACCCCGAGAACCGGTACAGCATCTGCGTCGTCGCGGGCGCCTTCGCCGTTCGGAGCGCGGCGAGCCCGGCCGGGGTCGTCCACGCGTCGGCGGAGCCGGTGACCGAGCGGGCCTGCCCGACGACCTTCAGGGTCCGCCCGCCCGGCGCGGTCAGCGTCGACCCGACGCCCACGTCGGGCGGGACCTGCACCGGCATCATGATCTCGTCCGGCCCGGACGGCCACCGGCCCGCCGTGATCTCCAGCCGGTCGACCGGGCCGCCGGAGGACGAACGCCCCGCCACGGTCAGCTCGGGCAGGGGGCCCCCGCCCCGCGCCGTGAGCGAGACCACCGCGACCGGGAACGGCCCGGCGCTCGCCGTGACGCCCGGCAGGTCGGCGGTCGCCGTGGCCTGCGCCGCGGTGGCCTTCCCGCCGTCGATCTGCGCGGTCAGGTGCGCGCCGTGCGCCCGCCCGAACGCGTGTTCGAACGGCGCCGATGACGCGACGACCAGCGACCCGGCGACGACCGCCGACGCCACCGACATCAGCGTGGCGAGCGCGACCACCAGCGTCTGGACGCGCCGCCGCCCCACGCCCGAGCGCACCACCCGGCCGAGCGCGCTCATCGCCGCACCCCCGCCCTGTCGTCGGCGGCGATCGCGCCGTCGACCAGCGTGACCGTCCGGCTCGCCAGCGACCGCGCGAGCGCCATGTCGTGCGTGACCAGCACGATCGTCTGCCCGCCCGCGTGCACCTCGGCGAGCAGCTCGCGCACCTCGTGGCCGGACGCGGTGTCCAGCGCGCCCGTCGGCTCGTCGGCCAGCAGCAGCGCCGGCCGGTTGACCAGCGCGCGCGCCACCGCGACGCGCTGCCGCTCACCGCCAGACAACCGCCCCGGGTACGCGCCCGCGTGCCGGCCGATGCCGAGCATCTCCAGCAGCTCGTCGGCGCGGCCCGCCGCCTTGCGGCGCGGCGTCCCCGCCAGCTGCGCGGGCAGCCGCACGTTGTCGGCGACGGTGAGGTCGTCCAGCAGGTTGAAGAACTGGAACACGAACCCGATCCGCTCCCGCCGGAACCGGGCGAGCGCCGCCTCCCCGAGCCGGTCGACGCGCCGCCCGTCCACCGTCACCGTCCCGGCGGACGGCCGGTCCAGCCCGGCGACCAGGTTCAGCAGCGTCGACTTGCCGCTGCCCGACGGCCCGACGACCGCCAGCGCCTCGCCCTCCTCCACGCCCAGCGACACCGGCCCGAGCGCCGGCACGGCCGCGCCGCCGTACTCCTTCGTCGCGCCGTCCAGCTCGATCACCTGTCCCATGAGGCTCCCGCCCTCCGCCTGCGGGCGGCACGCCGCCGCCCGGTCTCAGCGGACGTGAAGCTATGCGCGGCGGGCCGTCCGGGGCGTCCGCCGCCGCACCGACATCCGGTACGCCGCGCGGACGATCCCGCCGGGCGTCATCCTCGCGATGTACGCCGCACGGGCGAGGATCCCGCCCGCCCAGCCGATACCGGGCCGGCGCGGCGGGGGACACAATGTGGGGCATGCAGGTGGAGAGACCGCGCGACTGGCGCGGGGGGCTGCGCGGGCTCCTCCGGCCCGAGCCGGCGGAGGGACCGCCCTCGCGCCGCGCCCTCGCCAGGGACACGGCGTTCGCCCTCATCCTGACCGCGGTGGCGCTGCTCGTGGCGGCGAAGACGGGCGGCGACCACCCCCAGAGGATCGACTTCGGGCCGGACGGCCCGCCCGCCCCGCCCGCCCCTCCCGACGGCTTCGGCGAGAGGTCGGGCGGGGGCCACCCGTCCTGGAGCCTGACCGTCCTGTCGGTGCTGCCGCTGGCCTTCCGGCGCGTGTACCCGCTCAGCACGTTCTGGGCGGTGCTCCTGGCGGCCTGGGCGCTGCGCCACGGCCTGTCCTGGGTGTCGGTGCTGGCCTGCCTGATCGGAGGCTTCGGCGCGATCGCCTACAGCCGCTACCGGGTGCAGTCCGTCGCGAGCCTGGGCGCCGCCGCCGTCCTCGCCGGCGTCGTCTACCGGGGCACCTCGGTCTCGCTGCCGGACTGGTCGGCGCCGTTCTTCGTCCTGCTCGCCGCCGGCGTCCTGGCGATGGCGGTCCGGTCCTGGCGGCGCCGGCTCGCCGAGATCGAGCAGGAACAGGGCGAGGCGACCCGCCGCGCCGTCGAGGTGGAGCGCGCCCGGATCGCGGCGGAACTGCACGACGTGGTGACCCACAATGTGAGCGTGATGGTGATCCAGACCGGCGCGGCCCGCAAGGTGGTGGACGCCGACCCGGAGCTGTCGAAGAAGGCGCTGCTGGACGTCGAGGCCAGCGGGCGCGCCGCGATGGCGGAGCTGCGGCACGTCATGGGCCTGCTCGCGCCGTCCGGCGACGAGGCGGCCGGGGTGCCCGTCCCGCAGCCGGGCCTGGACCGGCTCGGCCCGCTCATCGACCGGGTCCGCGCCACCGGCCTGCGCGTCACCGCCGACCTCGATCCGCCGCCGGGGCCGCTGCCGCCCGGCGTCGACCTCACCGCCTACCGGGTCGTCCAGGAGGCGCTGACCAACGCGATGAAGCACGCGTCCGGCGCGTCCGCCGCGGTGGCGGTCCGGTGCGACGGCGACCGCCTGCGCATCGAGATCACCGACACCGGCGGCGCGCCCGGCGGCGGCGCGGCGGGCGCCCGGGCGGGCAACGGCCGCGGCCTGATCAACCTGCGCGAGCGGCTCGCGGTCTACGGCGGGACGCTGGAGTCCGGCCGCACCCTCGCCGGCGGGTTCCGCGTCGCCGCCACGATCCCCTGGAGGACGCCGTGACCGGGCCCGGCGCCGTCCCCGCGGACGGCGGCGCGGGCCTGCGGGTCGTGATCGCCGACGACCAGGCGCTCGTCCGCACCGGCTTCCGGATGATCCTCGCCGCCGACGGCATCGACGTCGTCGCCGAGGCCGCCGACGGAGCGGACGCGGTCGCCGCCGTCCGCCGCACATGCCCCGACGTGGTGCTGATGGACATCCGGATGCCGGAGACGAACGGGATCGAGGCGACCCGGCAGATCACCGCCGCCGGCGGCGGCACCCGCGTGCTCATCCTCACCACCTACGACCTGGACCACTACGTCTACGCGGCGCTCACCGCGGGCGCCAGCGGCTTCCTGCTCAAGGACGTGTCGCCCGAGCAGCTCACCGCGTCGGTCCGGCTCGTCCAGGCGGGGGACGCGCTGCTCGCGCCCGCCATCACCCGCCGCCTCATCGAGCGCTTCGCGCCCCGCGACGAGGCCCGCACCGCGGCCCGGCCCGCGGTGCACCGCGACCTGTCCCAGCTGACGCCGCGCGAGCTGGAGGTGCTCGGGCTGCTCGCCACCGGGCTGTCGAACGCCGAGCTCGCCGAGCGCCTCACGCTGAGCGCCGCGACCGTCAAGACGCACGTCGCGCGGATCCTGTCCAAGCTGAACCTGCGCGACCGCGTCCAGGCCGTCGTCCTCGCCTACGAGACCGGGCTGGTCTCGGCGGGCCGGGGACCGCTCGGAAGCGGCGATTCCGCCCCTTGATCACGCGTCCGCCGGGCGGCGTTCTCCCGGCCCGGTGAATTCACCGCGCGGGCGTTCACATGGCCGATCTTCTGGATTTCGGTGCGGCCGATGACGGCCTTCCGCAATTTCCCGGAAGATCGGCGGTTCTCATGGTCAGCACGGCCGTAGCGCCAGTTCGCTCGCCATCTGCGCCCAGGCGTCGAGCGCGTCGTAGGAAGTGTCGTAGCAGTGCGCGAGGTTGAACCCGGAAGCCGAGCGGACGGCGAGATGCGCGCGGCCGTCCGGCGGGCCCTCCAGCACGACGGCCGCCCGGGTGCTGTTGACCCGCATGTCCGCCAGATGGCCCCCGGCGTCCTGGATGGCCAGCGTGACCACGTCCCAGAACACCCGCTCGGCGGCGGCGTGGTCGACGAAGCTGCCGAGCCGCAGGATGCCGTTCGCGCTCACGCACAGCAGGGCGGGCACCGCGGTGCTGGTGAGCATGTACCGCCAGGTCCGCCATGTGTATTCCAGGTGGACGGCGTGCTCGGTGAAGTCGTCCTCGTCAATGTCGGTCATCGCGCGCTCTTCTGGACGATGCTCTCGGCATGGCGGCCCCGCGTGCCGAAGGGCACGGAGGTTGATGTGGTACGGGACGGTACCACGGTGCGGAACGCCCGCCTACCGTGCCGGAGAAGGGAAATTCGGCGGCGCGGGCGCCGTTCGGAAGATCAGTTCCGTGGGTCCGCAATACCGTCGTCGTAACGCGGGGGCCGAGCGCCGCCGGGCATGGGCGGCGGACCGTTCTCGGGCACCGGGCGGAACAGCGCGATGGTCGCCTCGACCGCGACCTCGGTGATGTCGCCGACGTCCGCGCCGTCCTCCACGAGGGTGGCGGTGAGCTCGCGGAGCCCGCCGATCAGCAGCAGCGCGAAGGGTCGGCTGACCGGACGGGTGCCGGCCCGCAGCATCCCGGCGTTGCCGGTCACGTCCTGCAGCAGCCGGAAGAGCGCGTCGACCGCCTCGCGCTGCATCCGCCGGGCCGTGCCGGCGCCGAGCGCCTGCAGTTCGCGGATCCAGCTCAGCGTGATCTCCGGCTCGGAGGCGACCATCTCGACGTACGCCTGGACGCCCTGGCGGATCTGCGTCTCCCACGGGGCGGCCGGGTCGATCGCCCCGGTGACGCGGCGGCGCAGGATCCGGTTGGTGACCTGGAGGAGCTCGACGAAGCAGGCGTCCTTGGTGGGGAACTCCGCATAGAAGGTGCGCCGGGACGTGCGGGCGTGGCGGACGATGTCGGAGACGGTGGTCTCGCGGAAGCCGCGCTCGCGGATCGAGTCGGCCAGCCCCGCCAGCAGGCGCCCGCGGAAGGACGCGGCGCTCCCGGCGTGCGCGGCATCGCCGGCGTGCGTGCCGTCGTCCCGGCCGGGCCGCCGCGCCCCGCCGAGGGACACTCCAGCGGATTCCACCGTTGGAAGCTATCCCATCGGGCCTCCCGGCGCCGGTGCCCCCCGTTCCATCCGGTTCGGCGGCGCCGGTCCCATTGACATCCGGGTGTTCCCGTCGCATGGTTTTGAAAGCTAATTCTAGAAACCAACTCTAGTTCAGTGCGCGCCGGAACGGGTGCCGGCCCGTCCGGGGCGGGAGGGAGCGAGCATGGCCGCGATCGCCGACGGACGGGTGGTCATCGTGACCGGGGCGGCCCGGGGGATCGGCCGCGAGCACGCGCTGGAGTTCGCCCGGCACGGCGCCCGCGTGGTGGTCAACGACCTCGGCGCGCAGGTGGACGGCACCGGCTCGTCCGACGGCCCGGCGGGCGAGGTCGTGGAGGAGATCCGCGCGATGGGCGGGGAGGCCGTCGCGGACGGCACCGACGCGTCCGACTTCGAGGGCGCCCGCCGGCTCGTCGCCTCGACCGTCGAGCGGTTCGGCGACCTGCACGTCCTGGTGAACAACGCTGGCATCCTCCGCGACCGGATGCTGGTCAACATGTCCGCCGAGGAATGGGACGCGGTCATCAACGTCCACCTTCGCGGCACGTTCGCGCCGCTGCGGCACGCCGCCGCGTACTGGCGGGAACGCCACAAGGCCGGGCACGAGGTGGACGCCCGCGTCATCAACACCAGTTCGTCGTCCGGAATCTACGGCAACGCCGGGCAGGGCAACTACGGTGCGGCCAAGGCCGGGATCGCCGCGCTGACCGTGATCGCGGCCCGCGAGCTGGGGCGCTACGGCGTCACGGTGAACGCGGTCGCGCCCGCCGCGCTGACCCGGATGACCGAGAACCTGGTGCCGGGGCGCGAGCGCCCGAGCGAGGGCTTCGACCCGGCGGACCCGTCCAACATCGCGCCGCTGGTGGTGTGGCTGGCGAGCCCGGGCGCGCGCGGGATCACCGGCCGGGTGTTCAACGTGCGGGGCGGGCGGATCAGCGTCGCGGAGGGCTGGCGGGCCGGCCCGGTGGTCGACAAGGGCGCCCGCTGGGACCCGCACGAACTGGACGACGTCATCCCCGCCCTGGTGGAGAAGGCCCGCCCGAACGTCATGCCGGACGGCGTCACCCCCGAACCCGGAGCATGATCGGACCGCCCCGCGCGTCCAGGTGACGGCACGCCCCGGACGGGGAAGAACATCCGGGCATCGCCGTTGCGGCAGGAAGGACGCGGATGACCCGGGAAGAACGGTACGGACCGCAGTTCGGCCCCGACATCACCTTCCTTGGCGTGCCGCGCTGCACCTGGTCCGACCCCGCGACCTACGCCGGCGCCGACGTGGTCGTCCTCGGCGCCCCGTTCGACGGCGGCACCTCGCACCGGCCCGGCACCCGGTTCGGGCCGCAGTACATCCGGCAGACCTGCTACCTGCCGCAGAACGGGTCGCGGCCGTCGCTGGCGCTGCGCGTGGACGGCCTGCGCGGCGACCTCGCCGTCCTCGACGCCGGGGACGTCGAGATGTACTCCGGCGACGCCGCGCGCTCCGTCCGCGACCTGGAGGAGGCGGTATACACCCTCACCAGGAACGGGGCGATCCCGCTGGTCCTCGGCGGCGACCACACCATCGCCTGGCCCGACGCCGCCGGGGTGGCGCGGCACCTCGGGCAGGGCCGCGTCTCGATGGTCCACTTCGACGCGCACGCCGACACCGGCGACGTCGAGTTCGGCTCGCTGGTCGGGCACGGGCAGCCGATGCGCCGGCTGATCGAGTCCGGGGCCGTCCGCGGCGACCGGTTCCTGCAGCTCGGCCTGCGCGGCTACTGGCCGGGCCCGGAGACGCTCGCCTGGATGGCCGCGCAGGGCATGCGCTCCTACGAGATGACCGAGATCGTCGCGCGCGGGCTGGACGCATGCCTCACCGAGGCGTTCGCGACCGCCACCGACGAATGCGACGGGGTCTTCCTGTCCGTCGACATCGACGTCTGCGACCCCGGCCACGCGCCCGGCACCGGCACGCCCGAGCCCGGCGGCCTCACCGCGCGCCAGCTCCTCGACGCGGTGCGGCGCGTCGCCTACGAGCTCCCGGTCGCCGGCGTCGACGTGGTCGAGGTGTCACCGCCCTACGACCACGCCGACATCACCTCGGCGCTGGCCAACCGCGTCGTCCTGGAGGCCCTTTCGGGCATCGCCCGCCGCCGCCGCGACGCCCGGGACGGCACCGCCTGGGACCCGCGGCGCCCGCTGCTGGACGGCCGCTGACCCGGATCAGGGCTTGCGGGCGACGCCGCAGAGCGTGGACGTGGCCGGCGTGTCGCCGAACGGATTCGGCTCGGGGCGCCATTTCTCGCAGGCCGTCACGCCGGGCTCGACCAGCTCCAGCCCGTCGAAATAGGCGGTGATCTGCCCGGGCGGGCGGAGCCGGTAGGGGACGGCGCCGGTGTCGTCGTACTGCTGCTGCGCCTCGTTGTGCGCCTCGTCGGTGTCGGTGTCGTCATAAAGGGCGAGGAAGCTGCCCGAGGAGAGGCCGCCCGCCAGCGTCCGGATGATGTGCAGGACGTCGTCGTAGGAGTCGATATGGCCGAGCACGCCCATGAGCATCACCGCGATCGGCCGGTCGAAGTCGAGTTTCTCCCGAGCCATGCGCAGGACCTGCTCCGGGTCACGCATATCGGCCTCGATGTAGCTCGTCTCGCCCTCGGGACGGCTCGTGAGCAGCGCGTGCGCGTGCGACAGGACGAGCGGGTCGTTGTCGACGTAGACGATGTGCGAATCCGGTGCGACGCGCTGAGCCACCTCGTGGGTGTTGTCGACGGTCGGCAGCCCCGTCCCGACGTCGAGGAACTGCCGGATTCCCTGCTCGCCCGCCAGGTAGCGGACGGCGCGGGCGAGGAAGTTGCGGCCGGCCCGCGCGATGTCCGCGATTCCCGGGTAGACCTGCAGGTACTGGTCGCCGGCCTCCCGGTCGACGGGATAGTTGTCCTTGCCTCCGAGCCAGTAGTTCCAGATACGCGCGGAATGCGGCACGGACGTGTCGATGATGCTGCCCGCCTCTTCGGCCACGGCACACTCCCCAATTCGCGGTCGGCCTTTCCCCGTAAAACTAGTCGCAATGGGCGGCGCTTGGGCGCCCCATTCGCCGCCGTGCCGAATCGATTTCGGCCGCCTTCGGCCGCGGCGGCGGTGCGCGCCGTTCCTCGGCTGGACCGGGGAACGGCGCGCGTCCGAGGGGTGCCGAGGTCAGGCCCGGGTGGCCTTGCGGGTCAGCCAGGTCTGCGACGGCCGGCAGGCCAGGAGCGTGCCGTCCGCCCGGCACCAGGTCTGGTAGCCGCCCGAGTAGAGCCGCTCTCCCAGCCAGTGGTAGCCGGTGCGCGGCTCGTCCCGGGGCGTGGCGGCGGTGAAGTTCGCCGCGTCATCGGTGCTGCCCGAGCCGTCGTAGCGCGCGACCTGCGGATAGGGGTAGACGGGACGGGTGCGGGTCACGGTGCCGTCCGCCACCTTGGACGCGACGATCCTTCCGGGGCGCCGGCCGCTCTCCGTCCAGGCCATCACGGGCGTGAGCACGTCGAAGGTGTCGGGCCCCTCGCCGCCGCCGCAGTGCGCGACGCCGGGGAAGAGGTAGAGCCGGGAGAAGTCGTCGACGCCCTTGCGGCCCATGGTCTTCTGCATGGCGTCGTAGTAGGCGAGCGTGCTCTGCGGGGAGATGTGCTGGTCGCTCCAGCCGTGCCACAGAAGCAGCTTTCCGCCGCCGCGCTGGAATCGGCTGAGGTCGGGGTCCATCGCCGAGAGGTAACTCGACGACTGCACGGTGTTCCAGAACGATTCGACGGTGAACTTGAGGTCGGACAGTTTCCAGTCGGGCTTGACCTGGTTGGTGTAGCCGAGATAGCGGGCGAAGGACTCCACGAAGTTCTGGCTGCCGACCGTCTGCCCCTGCTTGGACGGGATGAACAGCGTCCATTCGAGCTCGGAGCCCCATTCATGGGAGATCGCGGGCTCCAGCCGCGTGCCGTGCTCGTCGACGGCGCCGTCGTGCAGCCGCCGGACGACACCGGCCGCGGCCTTGCTCAGGCACGTCGACGGGTCCTGCCCGGACTTGCACAGCAGCGTGGCCGGGTCGAAGTTGCAGCGCCGCGGGTCGCCGATCAGGCCGTCCTTCAGGCTGTCGAGCCTGTCGCATGCCGACAGCACGGCCTGGTGGACGAGCGGGAGCTTGCCGGCGAGCAGGATGTAGTGCCCGTCGCCGTCGAGGTTGGTCAGGACGTTCCACGCGTGGTGGAAGGTGTTCTGGACGACCATGTCGTTCGCGGGCGCGCCTGCGGCGATGCCGTCGAAGTCGCCGGGGTAGCGCTGCGCCTCCATCAGCGCCTCGCGGCCGCCGTCGGAGCAGCCGTCGAAGTAGGAGTAGGCGGGGGAGCGGCCGTAGAACCGCTTGATGAGCGCCTTGGCCGCCTGCGAGGTCACGTGCACGCCCCGGTAGGCGAAGTCGATCTGCGCCTGCGGGTCGTTCGCGGCCCACGACCCGTCCGGTGAGCCCTGGTGGCCCATGTCGGTCGTGGCGCTGGCGATGGTGCCGCCCGCGACCGGCGCGCACGTCGCCGCCTGCGTGTAGTTGATGTTGGAGCTGCCGCACTCGCCGCCGCAGCCGGTCTGCAGGTAGCGCTGCGTCCAGCCGTGGACGGGCAGCCGCATGACGATGGTGTCCGCCGGGGCGATGGTGCCCCGGACGTCGCAGTACGGCGCGGGCGCGCCCGCGGTCGAGACCGTCGCGGACGTGATCGTGACGGGTGCGTCGGTGGCGCCGTCCAGGCGGAGGCCCGCCAGGTCGGCGCAGTCCATCGCCGGTTCGACGGCGGGCAGGTCGGCGAGCCCGTCCGCCGTGACGCGCTGCTGCCGGGGCTGCGCGGACGCGCCGCCGGTCCCGAGCGCCGACACCACGGCCGCCACGAGCACCGCGGCGACGAGCGGGCCGACGATCGGCCGGAGCCGGCCGCGCGCGCGTCTCAGGACGCACGCTCCGAACACCGTGCCCCGAGTGAAGAACCCATGCATGGAGTACCGCCTCCTCGGAAGGGCGGGCCCGCTGCCGGCGGGTGCCGCCCGGCCGGGTGAACCGCACGGCGGATGCTACAAAAATGTTGACAATCCAACAAGCAATCTGGAGTACAAGATCTGGACATAACGCCAGAGCGTGCGCATGCTGCCAGGGTGAGCGGCGCTGTCAGGCCACGTGCGACCGGAACCGGACGGTGAAAATCGTCGTCACTTTGGTTTTCAAATCGTTGACAATCTTGTCCGTTGCTCCTTAGCATCGCCGTCACGCCAGAGGGGACCCCACCCGACCGACGCCCAGGAGAAGCACTGTGAACAGAATCCGGGCGGCTCTGGCCGCCGCCTCCGTACTCCTCCTCGCAGCAGCGTGCGGCGGGGGCGGCGGTTCCTCCGACGCCTCCGACAAGGGCCCCGCGACCGTGAAGGTGAGCGTCATCCCGATCGTCGACGTCGCGCCCGTCTACCTCGGGGCCCAGCAGGGCTTCTTCGCCGAGCAGAAGCTGAAGCTCCAGTTCGAGACGGCCCAGGGCGGCGCGGCGATCGTGCCGGCCGTCGTCAGCGGCCAGGTCGACTTCGGGTTCAGCAACTACACCTCGCTCGTCCTCGCCCGGTCCAAGGGCCTGCCGCTCAAGGTCGTCGCGCCCGGCAACGCCTCGACCGGCGCCGACAAGAAGGACTTCGGCGGTGTGGTCGTCAAGTCCGGCAGTCCCATCAGGACGGCCAAGGACCTGGTCGGCAAGCGCGTCGCGGTCAACACCCTGAACAACATCAACGACACGACCGTCCGCGCCTCGATCCGCAAGGCCGGCGGCGACGCCAAGAACGTGAAGTTCACCGAGTTGGCCTTCCCCGACATGCTCGCCGCGCTCGACAAGGGGAACGTGGACGCGGTCCAGGTCGTCGAGCCGTTCCTCACCACCGCGCTGAAGAACGGCGGGCGGCTCGTCGCGTCCAACTACGTCGACACCGCCCCGAACCTGACCATCGCCGCCTACTTCACCTCGCAGAAGACCGCCGCGTCCAAGCCCGACCTGGTCAAGCGGTTCGCGGCGGCGATGCAGAAGTCGCTGCAGTACGCCGACCAGAACCCCGACGCGGTGCGCAAGATCCTCGGCACCTACACCAAGATCGACCCGTCGGTGGCGAGCGCGCTGACCCTGCCGAAGTTCCCGGCCCGGGTCGACCAGGCCGGACTCCAGACGCTGGAGAACCTCGCGGTGCAGGACGGGCTCATCAAGAAGGCCCCGGACGTCAAGGACCTGCTGCCGTGACGGCGGCGGTGACGGCGGACGCCGTGGGGGACGGCCGGGGCGGGCGCCGTCACCGCACCGTGCCCGGCTGGCTCCTCGGCCTCGCCGGCCTGGCCGGGCTGATGGCGCTGGCGGAGGTCGTGCCCCGCGCGGGGCTGGTGAAGAAGCGGTTCCTGCCGCCCTTCAGCGACATGCTCTCCGCGCTGGCCGACGAGGCCGGGACGGGCGCGTTCTGGCGCGCGCTGCTGGAGACGCTGCGCGGGTGGGCGATCGGGCTGGCGGTCGCGACGGCCGCGGGCGTGGTGCTGGGCATCGCGATCGGCGGCCTCCCGCTAGTGCGGGCGGCGATGTCGTCGACGATCGAGTTCCTGCGCCCGATCCCGTCGGTCGCGCTGATCCCGCTGGCCGTGCTGCTGTACGGCACCACGATGCGCTCCACCCTCCTGCTGGTCGTCTACGCCTCCTTCTGGCAGGTCCTCGTGCAGGTCCTCTACGGGGTGCGGGACGTTGACCCGGTGGCCCGCGAGACGGCCCGCTCGTACCGGTTCCGCCCGCTGACGCAGGTGCGCACCGTCCTGTGGCCGACGGCGCTGCCGTACGTCATGACCGGGTTCCGGCTCGCCGCCGCGGTCGCGCTGATCCTGGAGATCACCGGGGAGCTCGTCATCGGGTCGCCCGGGCTCGGCAAGCAGATCGCGGTCGCGCAGGGCTCCAACGCCGTCGCCTCGATGTACGCCCTGGTCATCGTGGTCGGCCTGATCGGAGTGGTGGTCAACGTGATCGTCCGGGCGGTCGAGCGCCGCGTGCTGCGCTGGCATCCCTCCGTCCGCCGGGAGGTGGTCTCGTGACGGTCCTGAACGCGGTGCGCAGGGTCCTGCTGCTGCTCGGCATGCCGGTCGTGCTGGTCGCCGCCTGGTGGCTGGTGACGGCGGGCAGCACCGATTTCTTCTGGCCGCCGCTCAGCACGATCCTCGGCACGTTCGACGACACCTGGTTCCACGGCCGGATCACCGGCGACGTGCTGCCCAGCCTCGGCCGGCTGCTCGCGGGCTACCTGCTGGCCCTGGTCCTGGGCGTGGGCCTCGGCGTCGCGATCGGCTCGGTCCGGGTGCTGCGGGCCCTGCTCGAACCGGTCCTGGAGTTCTTCCGGGCCATCCCGTCGCCGGTGCTCGTGCCGATCCTGATGCTGTTCGCCGGCATCGGGAACGGGATGAAGATCCTCGTCATCGTCTCCGGCTGCGTCTGGCCCGTCCTGCTCAACACGGTCGAGGGCGTCCGCGCGCTGGACGAGGTGCTGCGCGACACGGCCCGCTGCTACCGGATGCGCCCGCACTCGCGGCTCGTCCACCTGGTGCTGCGCGGCGCCAGCCCGCAGATCACCGCCGGCGCGCGGCAGGCGCTGTCCATCGGGATCATCCTCATGGTGATCAGCGAGATGTTCGCCGCGAGCAACGGCGTCGGCTTCACCATCATCCAGTTCCAGCGCGGCTTCTCGATCCCGCAGATGTGGAGCGGGATCATCCTGCTCGGGCTGATCGGCATCGCCCTGTCGGCCGCCTTCCACGTCGTGGAGACGCGGGTGCTGCGCTGGTACACCGGCCTGCGCCGGGCACAGCGGGAGGGCTAGAGATGACCACTGCACCGATCGGCGGGGCGCGGCGCCCGGACACCTCCGCGGCCCTGCTGGACGTCCGCCGGCTGAAGAAGGTCTACCAGGGCCGGGGACGCGCCGTCGAAGCCGTCCGGGACCTGACGTTCACCGTCGGCGCGGGCGAGCTGGTCTGCATCGTCGGGCCGTCCGGCGCGGGCAAGACCACCCTGCTGCGCTGCGTCGCGGGCCTGCTCGGCTGCACCTCCGGGGAGGTGGTGCTCGAAGGGGAGAGGGTGACGGGCCCGCCCGCCGGCATGGCCGTGGTCTTCCAGGAGTACGGGCGCAGCCTGTTCCCCTGGATGACCGTGCGGCAGAACGTCGAGCGCCCGCTGAAGGAGAAGCGGATCGCCAAGGCCGAACGGCGGCGGCTGGTGGACGAGGCGCTGGACGCCGTCGGCCTTTCCAAGGTCCACGACGCCCACCCGTGGCAGCTGTCGGGCGGCATGCAGCAGCGCGTCGCGATCGCCCGCGCGGTCGCCTACGAGCCGCACATCCTGCTGATGGACGAGCCGTTCGCCGCGGTCGACGCGCAGACCCGCGCCGACCTGGAGGACCTCGTCCGCGCCCTGTGGAAGCGCCTCGGGGTCACCGTCCTGTTCGTCACCCACGACATCGACGAGTCGGTCTACCTCGGGCAGCGCGTCATCGTCCTGTCGAACTCCCCGACGGTGGTCCTGGAGGAGGTCGCCGTCGACCTGCCGGACGAGCGCGACCAGCTCACCACCCGGTCGGACCCGCGCTTCGCCGAGCTGCGGACGCGCATCTACAAGCTCGTCCAGCAGGCCAAGGGCGGCCACCGGCCGGCGGAGTGAGGCCCGGCGCCGCCGCGCCCGCGGGCGATGATGCGCCCGGGAGGCGGGAAGGGCGGCGGGCTCTAGAATCGGTCGCCGGATCCCTCGACGATCCACGCGGCGACGCCCGGCGACGCGGCGGGCGCGCGCCCGGCGAAGGCCGCGAGTGAGGAAGCATGTCAGCGCACGAGCAGACCACGGATGCCCCCGGGGGCGGACGCCCGGACGTCGCCGGCGCGATCCGCGAGGCCATCGTCCGGGGCGACTTCGCCCCCAACCAGCGGCTGGTCGAGGCGGACCTGTCGGACATGTTCGGCGTCGGCCGCAGCAGCGTGCGCGCCGCGCTGTTCGAGTTGACCAACGAGGGCTTGGTCGAGCGCGTGCAGAACCGCGGCGCCCGGGTCCGCGCCGTGACCGTGGCGGAGGCGATCGAGATCTCCGAGATCCGCATGGTGGTCGAGGGGCTGTGCGCGGCCAAGGCCGCCGAGCGCGTCACCGACGCGGAGATCGCCGAGCTGCGCGGCCTCGGCGAGGCCATGCGCGGCGCGGTCGCGCAGGGCCACGTCCTGGAGTACTCCGAGCTGAACAAGGCGCTGCACCTGCGCATCGTCGAGATCAGCGGCCAGCGCACCGCCGCCGGGGTGCTGCGGCGGCTGCGCGCCCAGAACGTCCGGCACCAGTTCCAGCTGGCGCTGGTCCCCGGCCGTCCCAGCGTGTCGGTGGCCGAGCACCTGGCCATCATCGACGAGATCTGCGCCCGCGCCCCCGACGCGGCGGAACGCGCTGCCCGCCGCCACCTGCTCAGCGTGATCGACGCCCTCAAGAGCATCTGACCAGCCGCAATGTATGTTGAGGTGAGGGGCGGCCGATAGCGGTCCGGACGGCGACTTGGGGGAGGCGCCTTGGGCGGTGACCGGGCGCGCGGGGACGGCGGCCTGGCGCTGGAGGTGTTCGACCGGGCGCCGGTCGCGGTCGCCCTGATCACCGGGCCGGAGCACCGCCTCGCCTACACCAACGACGCCTTCCGCGAGATGTTCGGGGAGCGGCCGGTCGGGCAGCGGGTCCGCGAGGCGTTCCGCGACCTCGTGCAGCGCGGCTACTTCGGCCTCCTCGAACGCGTCCTGGAGACGGGGGAGCCGGTCACCCTCGCGGAGGCCCCGGTGAGCCTTTTCTTCCCCGACCGGGGGTACGAGGAGCGCTTCTTCTCCTTCAGCCTGTCCCGGGCGCCCGGGGAGGAGCCCGCGGTGCTGTCGGTGGCGGTGGACGTCACCGACCACGTCGCCGCGGTCCGGCGGGCCGGCGCCACCGCCGACGAGCAGCGCCGCGTCCTGCGCAGGTTCCAGAGCCTCATCCGGGTGAGCGCCGAGATCGTGTGGGTGACGAACACCGCGGGCGAGCCCGTCGAACCGAGCCCGGGCTGGGAGCGGGTGACCGGCCAGACCTGGGAGGGGTTCCGCGGGATGGGCTGGACGCGGGCGCTGCACCCCGACGACCGCGAGGCGGCCGTGCGGTCATGGAAGCGGGCGATCTCGCAGGCCCGCCCCTGGCGGTACGTCTACCGGCTGCGGACGGTCGGCGGCGACTACCGGCACTTCGAGGTCAACGCGGCGCCGGTGTACGAGGGCGGCGACGTGGTCGAATGGGTCGGGACCTGCGCCGACATCGAGCAGCGCTGGCGGCGGGACCGCCGCCGCCGGCTGCTCGACCGCACCGCCGCCGCGACCGCCGAGCACGCCGGGCCGCGGGAGATGCTCGGCGCGGTGGCGGACGTGATCGTGCCGGCGCTCGCCGACGGCTGCGGCGTGCACCTGCTGCCGGACTACGTCGACCGGCCCGACGGCGCCCCGCTGCTCACCGAGCGCGTCGCCACGGCCGCGCGGGAGGGCATGCCCCGGCAGCCTCCGTTCGGCCAGGAGTGGTACGCCGCCGACAGCGGGTTCACCCGGACCGTGCAGCGCGGCCGCCCGCTGCACCACACGTTCGCGCCGGGGAAGCCGCCCGCCGAGATGCTGCCCGAGGGCACCACCGCCTGGCTGGCCGCGTCCAACGCCAACAGCGTGGTGGTGATGCCGGTCGCCGTGGACGGGACGGTCGCGGCCGTGGTGACCGCCGCCGTCTGCGGGGACCGCGAGCCGCTCGGCCAGGACGACGTCGACCTGATGCGGCAGATGTTCGACCACGCCCACGACGCGCTGAGCAGCGCGATCGAGTACCAGCGCACCCAGCGGGTGGCGCTGGCCCTGCAGCACGGCCTGCTCGCCGAGCCGCCCGAGGTCCCCGGCCTGGAGATCGTCGCGCGGTACCGGGCCAGCCCCGCGACCGCCGAGGTGGGCGGCGACTGGTACGACTCGTTCGTCCTACCGGACGGCGCGATCGTGCTGGCCATCGGGGACGCGACCGGGCACGACCTGGCCGCGGCCGTGGCGATGAGCCAGCTCCGCAACATCCTGCGCGCCCTGATCGTCGACCGCCCGGAGCCGCCCGGGCGGATCCTGCGGCGGCTGAACATCGCGATGGAGACCCTGATCCCGGACGGCTCGGCGACCTGCGCGCTGGCCCGCGTCCAGGAGACCGGGCCGGGCGGGCTGCGGCTCGACTACGCGGCGGCCGGGCACCCGCCGCCGCTGCTGGTCGGCGCGGACGGCCGCTCCCGCCTGCTGGAGGAAGCCTCCAATCCCCTCCTCGGCCTGGGCCTGCTCTACGACGAGCCCTACGACAGCGCGGCCCTGGACCTCGAGCCCGGCTGCACGCTCCTGCTCTACACCGACGGCCTGATCGAGCGGCCCGGCGAGAACCTGAGCGAGGGCCTGAACCGGCTCTGCGAGAAGGCCGGGCTGCTCGCCCGCCGGCCGCTGCCGGCCTTCTGCGACGGTCTGCTCACCCATCTTCCGATCGCCGGCATCGACGACCTGGCCCTGATCGCCCTCCGCGTCCCGGACGCCGAGGTCCCGGCCCGTTCCTAGCCCGTCCCGGGCGGCCGGGCGGCGTTCGCCGGCCGAGGGGGCTTTGCACGATTCCCACAACTCCGGCGGCGCAGCATGCGATGTCAGCGACATGGAGCTACCAGCGGGTAACCGGAAGGGTGGGCACAGCCGAGAGCCGTCGTTTCCCGGCGCACATCGTGGTCTACAGGAGGGCTCGGACGGGTGTTCAGTCGTGTCGCCATCGTCAATCGTGGTGAGGCCGCCATGCGGCTCATCCACGCCGTACGGGACATCGCCGCCGAGACCGGGACGCGGATCGAGACCGTCGCCCTGTACACCGACGTGGACCGCACGGCCACCTTCGTCCGCGAGGCGGACCTGTCCTACGACCTCGGCCCCGCGTCCGCGCGCCCGTACCTGGACCTGAAGGCGCTGGAGCGCGCCCTCGTGGAGACCGGGGCCGACGCCGCGTGGGTCGGGTGGGGCTTCGTCGCGGAGGACCCGGCGTTCGCGGAGCTGTGCGAGACGATCGGCGTCGCCTTCGTCGGGCCGAGCGCGGACGCGATGCGCCGGCTCGGCGACAAGATCGGCGCGAAGCTGATCGCCGAGGAGGTCGGCGTGCCGGTCGCGCCGTGGAGCCGCGGCGCGGTCGAGACCCT
This sequence comes from Actinomadura napierensis, assembly GCF_039529375.1. Classification (NCBI taxonomy): domain Bacteria; kingdom Bacillati; phylum Actinomycetota; class Actinomycetes; order Streptosporangiales; family Thermomonosporaceae; genus Actinomadura; species Actinomadura napierensis. The sequence goes on along the minus strand of NZ_BAAAMR010000005.1, from coordinate 63,982 downwards.
GGAGGCCGCCCGGGCGGCGGCGGCCCGGATCGGCTACCCGCTGATGCTCAAGGCGACCGCGGGCGGCGGCGGGCGCGGCATCCGGGTGATCACCAGCGAGGCCGAACTGGACGACGCCTACGAGCGCACCAGCCAGGAGGCCGCGCGCGCGTTCGGCAGCGGCGTGGTGTTCCTGGAGCGCCTGGTCACCGGCGCCCGGCACGTCGAGGTCCAGGTGATCGCCGACGGCGAGAGCGCGTGGGCGCTCGGCGTGCGCGACTGCTCGGTGCAGCGCCGCAACCAGAAGATCATCGAGGAGTCGGCGTCGCCGGTGCTGCCCCCCGCGCGGGCCGCCGAGCTCAAGGCGTCCGCCGAGCGGCTGGCGGTCGCGGTCGGCTACCGCGGCGCGGCGACCGTGGAGTTCCTCTACCACCCCGGCGACGACCTGCTGGCGTTCCTGGAGGTCAACACCCGGCTGCAGGTCGAGCACCCGATCACCGAGTCCACCACCGGGTTCGACCTGGTCAGGGCGCAGCTGCACGTGGCGTCCGGCGGACGGCTGGAGGGCGCGCCGCCCGCCGAGCGCGGGCATGCGATCGAGGCCCGGCTGAACGCCGAGGACCCCGACCGCGACTTCGCCCCGTCCCCGGGCCGCATCGCCCGGCTGGACCTCCCGGCGGGCCCGGGCGTCCGGGTCGACACCGGCGTCAGCGAGGGCGACACCATCCCCGCCGACTTCGACTCGATGATCGCCAAGATCATCGCCTACGGCCGCGACCGCGGCGAGGCGCTCGGCCGGCTGCGCCGCGCGATGGCCGCGACCACCGTGATCATCGAGGGCGGCGCCACCAACAAGAGCTTCGTCCTCGACCTCCTCGACCGGCCCGAGGTGATCGACGGCAGCGCCGACACCGGCTGGATCGACCGCGTCCGCGCCGAGGGCGACCTCGTCTCGCACCGCCACTCCGCCGTCGCGCTCGCGGCCGCCGCCATCGAGGCCTACGAGGTGGAGGAGGCCGCCGGGCGCGGGCAGCTGCTGTCGACGGCGTCGGGCGGGCGCCCGCAGGTCCGGCACGAGAGCGGCCGGCCGCTGGAGCTCAAGCTGCGCGGCGCCGGCTACCGGGTGCGCGTCGCGCGGATCGGCGCGCAGCGGTTCCGCGCCGGCATCGAGGCGGGCGACGGCGAGGTCCGCACCGCCGTCGTCGAGCTCGACCGCTTCGACCGGCACACCGGGCAGATCGTGGTCAACGGCGCTCGGTACCGCCTGGTCACCGGCACGCACGGGCCGGTCCACCTGGTCGAGGTGGACGGCGTGACGCACCGGGTCAGCCGCGACGAGGGCGGCGTCGTCCGCTCGCCCGCGCCCGCGCTGGTCGTCGCGACGCCGCTGGAGGTCGGCGGCGAGGTCGAGGCCGGCGCGCCGGTGCTGGTGCTGGAGAGCATGAAGATGGAGACGGTGCTGCGCGCGCCGTTCAAGGCGCGGCTGAAGGAGTGCCTCGTCTCCGTCGGCGGCCAGGTGGAGACGGGCGCGCCGCTGCTGCGGCTGGAGCCGCTCGCCGACGCCGCCGAGGCCGAGGAGGCCGCCACCGGCACCGTCGAGCTGGACCTGCCCGCCGCGCCGGGGGAGATCCCGGCGGCGGAGCGCGCCGCCCGCGCCCTGGAGGACCTGCGCTGCCGGCTGCTGGGCTTCGACGCCGACCCGCACGACGAGCGCCGGGCCCTGGACGACTACCTCGCCGCGGGCCGCGCCGACGCCGCGGACGGCCGCCGCCCGCTGGCCGCCGAGCTCGCGCTGGTCGAGGTGTTCGCCGACCTCGCCGAGCTGAGCCGCGACGCCCCGGCCGCCGGCGACGGCGCCGACGGCGGCCACGTGCACAGCGCCCGCGAGTACTTCCACACCTACCTGCAGAGCCTCGACGTCGAGCGCGCCGGGCTGCCGGAGGCGTTCCAGGCCAAGCTCGCCAACGCGCTCGGGCACTACGGGGTCACCGACCTGGACCGCACGCCCGAGCTCGAGGCCGCGGTGTTCCGGATCTTCCTCGCCCAGCAGCGCGCGTCCGCCGACGCCGCGGTCGTGCTGGCGCTGCTGCGCGCGTGGCTGCAGGAGCCGCCGCCGGACGAGGCGCTGCGCGAGCCCGTCGGCCTCGCCCTGGAACGGCTGGTCGCCGCGGCGCAGGTGCGCTTCCCCGTCGTCTACGACCTCGCGTGCGGTGTGGTGTTCGCCTGGTTCGCCCAGCCGCTGCTGCGCCGCAACCGCGCCCGCGTCTACGCCGGCGTCCGCCGGCACCTGCGCCACCTGGACGCGCACCCCGACGCCCCCGACCGCGCCGAGCGCATCGCCGAGATGGTGCGCAGCACCGAGCCGCTGGTGCGGCTGCTCGGGCAGCGGCTCGTCCGCCACGACCAGGACAACTCGGTCATGCTGGAGGTGCTGACCCGGCGGTACTACGGCAACAAGGGCCTCACCGGCGTCCGCACCGTGGTCGTCCCCTGCGGGGACGGCGACGCCGCGGGCTGCCGGTTCGTGGTCGCCGAGCGCGCCGGATCGTCCCTGGTGTCCGCCGCGGTGCGGTTCGAGTCGCTGGGCGACGTCCTGCACGGGCTCGTCGGGCTGGCGGGCGGCGAGGACGCCCTCGACGCCGACGTCTACCTCGCCTGGGAGAACCAGCCCGAGGACTTCGACGCGATGGCGGCGGCGCTGCAGGAGGTCATCGCCGAGCACCCGCTGCCACGGCAGGTCCGCCGGCTCACCGCCACCGTCGCGGGCAGCGCCGGCGACGTGATGCACCACCACTTCACGTTCCGCCCGTCCACCACCGGCATGGCCGAGGAGCGGCTGATCCGCGGGCTGCACCCGCACATCGCGCAGCGGATGCAGCTGGAGCGGCTGAGCAGGTTCGACCTCACCCGGCTGCCGTCGGCGGACGAGGAGGTCTACCTCTTCCAGTGCGTGGCGCGGGAGAACCCGTCCGACGACCGCCTCGTCGCGTTCGCGCAGGTGCGGGACCTGACCGAGCTGCGCGACAACGAGGGCCGGCTCGCCACGCTGCCGATGGCCGAGTACTCCATCGCCACCTGCCTCGACTCGATCCGCCGCGCGCAGTCGCGGCGGCCGTCCAAGAACCGCTTCAACACCAACCGGATCGTGCTGTACGTCTGGCCGCCGATCGACCTCACCCGCGCGGAGCTGGAGACGATCGTCGGGCGCGTGCTGCCGACGACCGCGGGCGCCGGGCTGGAGGAGATCCTGCTCATCGGCCGGCAGCGCGACCGGAGCACCGGCGAGCTGACCAAGATCGCGGTGCGGCTGTCCTTCGACGCCGCCGGCGGCGCCGAACTGACCATCGGGGAGCCCTCGGACGAGGCGATCGAACCGGTCGACGGCTACCGGCAGAAGGTGCTGCGCGCGAGCGCCCGCAACACGGTCTACCCGTACGAGCTGACCGGGATGCTGGGCGACTTCGTCGAGCACGACCTCGATGAGGACCACGCGCTGGTGCCCGTCGCCCGGCCGAAGGGACGCAACACCGCCGCGATGGTCGCGGGCGTCGTCACCACGCGGACCGAGCGGCACCCGGAGGGCGTCACCCGGGTCGTGCTGCTCGGCGACCCGACCAAGGCGCTCGGCGCGCTGTCGGAGCCGGAGTGCCGCCGCGTGATCGCCGCGCTGGACCTCGCCGAGCGGATGCGGGTGCCGCTGGAGTGGTACGCGCTGTCCGCCGGCGCCCGGATCTCCATGGAGTCGGGCACCGAGAACATGGACTGGGTGGCCGCGGCGCTCAAGCGGATCGTCGAGTTCACCCAGGACGGCGGCGAGATCAACATCGTGGTCGCGGGCATCAACGTCGGCGCCCAGCCGTACTGGAACGCCGAGGCGACGATGCTGATGCACACCAAGGGCGTCCTCGTGATGACGCCGGACTCGGCGATGGTGCTGACCGGCAAGCAGGCGCTCGACTTCTCCGGCGGCGTGTCGGCCGAGGACAACTTCGGCATCGGCGGCTACGACCGGGTCATGGGCCCGAACGGGCAGGCGCAGTACTGGGCGCCGAACCTGACCGCCGCCCGGGACATCCTGATGGCGCACTACGACCACACCTACGTCGCGCCCGGCGAGCAGGCGCCGCGCCCGGCCGTCACGACCGACCCCGTCGACCGGGACGTCTCCGACTTCCCGCACGTCGTGGAGGGCAGCGACTTCGCCACCGTCGGCGAGATCTTCTCCGCCGCGGCCAACCCGGACCGCAAGAAGCCGTTCGACATCCGGACCGTGATGCGGGCGCTGTCCGACCAGGACCACCCGGTGCTGGAGCGCTGGGCGGGGATGGCCGACGCGGACACCGCGGTGGTCCAGGACGTGCATCTCGGCGGCATGCCGGTGTGCCTGCTCGGCATCGAGTCGCGGGCGGTGCCGCGGCGCGGCTTCCCGCCCACCGACGGCCCGGACGCCTACACCGCGGGCACGCTGTTCCCCCGGTCGTCGAAGAAGGCGGCGCGGGCGATCAACGCGGCCAGCGGCAACCGGCCGCTGGTGGTGCTGGCGAACCTGTCGGGCTTCGACGGCTCGCCGGAGTCGATGCGCAAGCTCCAGCTGGAGTACGGCGCCGAGATCGGCCGCGCGATCGTGAACTTCCGCGGCCCCATCGTGTTCTGCGTGATCTCCCGGTACCACGGCGGCGCGTTCGTCGTGTTCTCCAAGGCGCTGAACCCGAACATGACCGTGTTCGCGCTGGAGGGCTCGTTCGCCTCGGTGCTCGGCGGCGCCCCGGCCGCCGCGGCGGTGTTCAGCCGGGACGTCGACGCCCGCACCGCCGCCGACCCGCGCGTGCGGGACCTGGAGGGCCGCGTCGCGGCGGCCACCGGCCCGGTCCAGGCCGCCACGCTGACCGCGGAACTGGACGAGCTGCGCTCCTCGGTCCGCGCGGAGAAGCTCGGCGAGGTGGCCGCGGAGTTCGACCGGGTGCACGACATCCGGCGCGCCGTCGAGGTCGGCTCGGTCGACGCCGTCATCGGCGCGGCGGACCTGCGCCCGCGGATCATCGAGGCCATCGGGTCCCATCCGGTGTGAGCCCGGCCCCCCTTCGGCCGCGCCGGACGCATGTGCCCTGGTCAGCCGGGTACCAGCGGATTGTGCCGCCGGCCTGGCGGCGGCGCGCCGATGGGGGGAGCGGGAGATGAACGACGGACCCGGCAGGGCGGACGCCGAGACGGACGTCCGGCGGCGCGTCCAGCGCGTCGGCACCGGCGCGAGCGGTGCCCGCGGGACGCTCGGGGCGGACGCCGCCCCGGGCGCCGGCGGCGCCGAGACCGACGTCGAGCGGCGCGTCCGGCACATGGGCACGGGCGGCGACGACCACGTCGGAGGCGCGCCTCCGGACGCGGGCCCCGGCATCGAGGACGCCCGGGCGGACGTCCGGCGGCGCATCGGGCACGTCGGCACGGGCGCGAGCGGGGACGGCGGAGACCTCCTCGGGCACGCGGTGCCGGGCACCGACGGCGCCAGGAAGGGCGTCGAGCGGCGCGTCCGGCACATGGGCACGGGCGCCAGCGACAGTCCCGGAGACGCGACGAGGGACTGAGCCCGGCCGTCCGGTGATCAGGGCGCGGGAGCGGGGTGTCCGGCCGCGCGCGAGCGGAAGGTGCGGCGGTAGGTGTCCGGAGGGACGCCGACCGTGCGGTTGAAGTGCCGGCGCAGCGTCGTGGCGGTGCCCATGCCGGTGGCCGCCGCGATGGCGTCGACGCCGTCGTCGGTGGTCTCCAGCAGCTGCTGCGCGTGCCGGATCCGCTGGGCCAGCAGCCATTGCAGCGGGGTGGTGCCGGTCACCGCCCGGAAGTGGCGGCCGAGGTTGCGCGGGCTCATCCGCGCCCGGCGGGCCAGGTCCGCCACGGTGAGCGGGCGGTCCAGCCGTTCGATCGCCCAGGGGAGCAGGCCGGCGAGCGGGTGGTCGCCCGGGGCCGGGACCGGTGCGGTGACGAACTGGGCCTGGCCGCCGTCCCGGTGCGGCGGCACGACCAGGCGGCGGGCGACCGTGTTCGCGATCGCGGAGCCGCGGTCGAGGCGGACGAGGTGCAGGCACAGGTCCATGGCGGCGGCCTTGCCGGCGGAGGTGAGCACGCTGCCGTTGTCCACGTAGAGGACGTCAGGGTCCACCTCCACCCGGGGATAGCGCTCGGCCAGGGCCCGGGTGTGCGCCCAGTGGGTGGTGGCGCGCCGTCCGTCCAGCAGGCCCGCTGCGGCCAGCACGAACGCGCCCGTGCAGAGGGAGGCCACGCGCGCGCCCGCCTCGTGGGCCGCGCGCACCGCGTCGACCAGGCCGGCGGGCGGATCGATGTCGACGTCCCAGCCCGGGACGATCACGGTGTCGGCGGACGGCAGCCGGTCGAGGCCGTGATCGGGCTCCAGGCGGAATCGGCCGGCCCGCGCGGGCCCCTCTCCGCAGACGACGAGGTCGTACCAGGGGCCGGGCACGCTGGGCGGTTTCGAGCCGAAGACCTCGTACGCCATGGACAGCTCGAAGTGGAGCATTCCCTCGGCGGCGGCCAGCGCGACAGTGGTCATGGCCGGAATTGTACGGGTAATGGCGTTACGGACACTCGCGCCGGGACGCCCCTGCTCGCCAGGATGTCCACGACGGATCGAAGCAGGTCACGAGGTGGAGAAACCCCATGCACAAGGTCGCGGCGTTCGGCGCGTACGGGCACACCGGACGTTTCGTGGTGGACGAGCTGAAGGAGCGCGGATTCGTCCCGATCCTGTCCGGCCGTGACGCGGGCAGGCTGGACGCCCTGGCGTCCGGCTCGGGGCTGGAGGCGCGCCCGGCCTCGGTCGACGACCCGGCCTCGCTCGACCGCGCGCTGGCCGGCGCCGCGGCCGTGATCAACTGCGCCGGGCCCTTCGCCGCGACGGCGGCGCCCGTCATCGAGGCGGCCCTGCGCGCCGGGATCCCGTACGTGGACGTGGCCGCCGAGATCGAGGCCAACGCCGACACGCTCGCGCACTTCGCGGACCGCGCCGGCGGAACGGCGGTCGTCCCGGCCATGGCCTTCTTCGGCGGCCTCGGCGACCTGCTGGCCACCGCCGCGCTGGGCGACCGGACGGAGGCCGACGAGGTGCACGTCGCCTACGGGCTGAGCAGCTGGCACCCCACTCATGGGACGCGCGCCGCGGGCGCCGTCTCCCACCGCCGCCGGAACGGCCGGCGAGTCCGCTACGCCGGCGGCCGCCTGGAGTACCGCGACGACGAGGCGCCGACCCTCGAATGGCCCTTCCCCGACCCGATGGGCTCCCGGACCGTCATCGGGGAGTTCGCCATGGCCGACGTCGTCACCGTCCCCAGCCACCTGTCCGTCCCCGAGGTGCGCACCTACATGACGGTCGAGGCGGCCAGGGACCTGGCGGACCCGGACACCCCGGCCCCGGCCCCCGCCGACGAGCGCGGGCGGTCCGCGCAGACCTTCCTCGTCGACGTCGTCGTGCGCTCCGGCGGCACCGAACGGCGCGCGGTGGCGAGGGGCCGCGACATCTACGCCGTCACCGCGCCGCTCGCCGTGGAGGCGGTCGACCGCCTCCTCACCGGCCGGACCAAGACGACGGGCGCCGCGTCCGCCGGCAAGATTTTCGACGCCCCCGACTTCCTCCGCGCCCTGTCCCCCCACATCTCCGTCGACCTGTCTAGGTCGTGCGCTTCGTGAAGGGGAGGACGAGGCGGGACGGGTGGGCGGCGTCGCGGTAGATCTTGTGCGTGACGGGGCGGCCGACCGGGAGGTGGAACGCGTCCGGCGGCAGCAGGGCGTTGTGCTCGTCGGCCAGGGGCTCGTCGTTGGAGAGCTCCACGACCAGCTTGTGGCCGGGCAGGAACGTCGCCGCGAACGGGTAGACGCGCAGCACGTACTCCTCGATCTTCCCCGGTTCGACCGGCACCGCGCGGGTGTGCGAGTGGTGGGGGTCGCCCTCGGTGGTGCGCTCCTCGTCGAGTTCGCGGTGCGAGGCCTTGAGGTAGGCGGTCGTGATGAGCTGCCGCTCGCCGGTCGGGGCCTCGTCCCACATGCGCAGGATGAAGTTCGTGTCGGGCTGGTCGATCTCCGCGAAGAGGTGCGCGGCGCCCTGGCCGATCATCTCGGTCGGCTCGTCGAACGGGGCGGTGCTCCAGCTCAGCGTCTCCACCTTGTCGGTCACCGTCAGCGGCGCCTGGTAGAAGCCGTCGGGGGCGGCGTGCTCGGGGCCCATCAGCTCGGGCTCGAAGGAGAGCTTGCGGCGCGGGCGGAGGTAGAGCGAGGTGTACTCGACGTCCTTCGGCGGCCACTGCGCGCCCGTCACCCACTCGCGGGAGCCCTCGACGTGGACGGTCACCGCGGGCTCGTCCATGACCCCGTTGTCGATGCCCTTGATCCAGTGGTCGTACCAGCGGAACATCTTGTCGTGCTCCTCGATGAAGGGGCGCGACTGCATCGGCGGGTACGGGCCGATGTCGAGCTTCTTCGGGCCCTTCAGCGCGTTGAAGAGCTCGATGGTGCCGTCCATCGTCCAGCCGCGGCCCTGGTCGATCTGCAGCCAGACGGGGATGTCGATGTTCGGCGCGAGCGTGACGGGGTTGCGCTCCTCGTACCACTCGCCGTCGACCTCGTTCATCACGATGTCGAACCAGGCCTCGTGGTTCTTCGGGTAGTTCAGCACGTGGACGAGGTTCGGCCAGGCGGCCACGTCGGGGTCTTCGAGCCGCCTCGCGACGCGCTCCCTGATCTCCTCGGGGGAGCAGGTCTCCAGCATGCGGGACTTGACGCGGTCGGTGAACGCCCAGCCGGAGTCGCCGCCGCGGCCCTCGCGGGCGGCGCGCGGCATGAACCACATGACGCCGCCGTGGTAGGTGGTCTCGTAGAAGTCGTAGTGGCCGCCGCTGACGAAGATCGCCTTGAGGCTCGGCGGACGCTCGGCCGCCGCCAGGACCTGCATGGAGCCGAAGTAGGAGATGCCGATCATGCCGACGTTGCCGTCGCACCACGGCTGCGCCGCGACCCACTCGATGAAGTCGTACGCGTCCTGGCCGAGGGAGACGCCGCCTGCGTTGTAGTTGCCGATGTGCTCGCCCTCGGACGCGCCGGAGCCGCGCAGGTCGCCGATGACGTGGACGTACCCCTCCTTGACGACGCGCGCGATGTCACCCGCCTCGATGCAGCCGTCCCACATCGGGCTGGGGCGCCGCTGCGGCGGCGTCGTGAGCGCGAGGGCCTGCAACTCCTTGCCGTACGGGCTGAGCGCCACGAGTGCCGGACGGGGCTCGTCGTCGACGCCCTGGTAGGCGTCGGCCGCCAGCGTGACCACGTCGCGCATCGGCACGCGGAGGTCCTTGCGGACGGCGATCTCGTCCAGGCCCGCCTGGATGGTCCGGAAGTCAGCCATGGCTGCGAAGCTCCCTGTCTGGTTGAAGTGCGTGCGGTAGCCGTGCATCGACGTGAAGAACGGCGACGGCTCCAGCGTGGGATCGGCGGTGTAGCCGACCTCCTGCGCCACGGGCGCGAAGGGGGAGTACGCCGAGTCGGTCTCCCGGAGGCCCGCGCACAGGCAGTCGTGGGCGGCCCTGCCGACCCGGCCCTCGACGTCGAGGCTCTCGCGCAGTGCTTCGGCGGCCTGCTCCGCGTCGAGTTCGACGCCGTACGGCGTGCCGTCGGTGCGGCGGTACGGGTGGCCCAGGTAAAGGTGCTGCGGACGTATCTCGTCGCGCAGGTACTCCAGGCTCGCGCGGTAGGCGACCGGGTCCTCGAAGCCGGGAAAGCCGTTGGCGGCCCCGTGCACCTGGACCGCGTCGCCGACGAAGACGGAGCGCTGCCCGTCGACGACATAGGCGACCGATCCCGGCGTGTGGCCGGGAATCGAGTGGACGGAGACGGTGACGTCCCCGCCGAGGGGGATCGTCTCGCCTCCCTTGACGAGCATGGTCGGCTCCATCTCGCCGGAGATGACGGTGTTGGCCGCGTCGGTCACCTTCGCCTCGCCTTCGGGGTCGTCCAGGTACCGGCCCCGGCCGGCGAGGTACTCGTCCACGTGGGCCCGGCGCGAGCGCAGCAGCGGCGCGTCGGCCTCGTGGATCACGACCTGCGCGCGCCGGCCGGTCAGCTCCCACAGGGCATGGGCCCCGCCGACGTGGTCGATGTGGCCGTGGGTCAGCAGGATCCAGCGGACGTCCTCGATCCTGCGGCCGATGGCCTCCAGCGCCGGGGCCATGCCCTCGGCGGGGGACGAGGCGATGCCGGTGTCGACGATGGCCGGCTCCGGCGCGTCGATGAAGAAGCTGTAGAGACCGAACCGGCCCCACGGCGAGACCAGGGGATGGACTCTCACAGTGGACATGGCTCTCCTTACGAACTGTGCGGCGCGGCGCGGCGCGGTCAGCGGGCGAGGAAGTCGCGGGTCTCCGCGTAGGCCCGGTGGTACTCGGGGATCCACGAGAAGTGCTGCACGAACCCGTGCCCCGCACCGGCGTACCGGCTGACGGTCGCGTCCACGCCGGCGTCCTGCAGCCTCCGGCCGTACAGCTCGCCCTCGTCCCGCAGCGGGTCGAGCTCCCCGGTGATGATCAGCGCGGGCGGGAGCCCGGCGAGGTCCGCCCGCTTGATGGGGGAGACGCGGGGGTCCGCCGGGTCGGCGCCGCTGTCGATGTAGAAGGCGTTGAACGGCTTGAGCCCGGCCGTCTCCAGCCCGTAGCCGACGGCGTTGTCCCGCAGCGACGCGTAGCGGTCGACGTCGAAGTCCAGGTCGAGCGACGGGTAGAACATCACCTGGTGGGTGATCCGGTCGAAGCCGTCGTCGCGCGCCATGCCGGAGACGGCGGCGACGAACGTGCCGCCGGAGCTGTCGCCCGCGAGGGCCAGCGTCGTACTGTCCCAGCCCAGGGCCTCGCCGTTCTCGGCGGCCCACCGGACAGCCGCATAGCAGTCGTCGAGACCGGCCGGGAAGGCGTGCTCGGGCGCCCGCCGGTAGCCGACGGAGACGACCTTGAGCCCGGTCTCCTTGGCCAAGGAGCGCGCGACATGGTCGTGCGTCTCCAGGCTGCCGAGGAAGAACGCGCCGCCGTGGAAGTAGACCAGCAGGCCGTACGCGTCGGCCTCGTCCGGCGTGTAGACCCGCAGCGGGACGTTTCCGGCGGCAGTGTGCGCGGTGAGGTCCTCGACGGAGTGCAGCGGCAGGCGGTCGGCCACGGGCGGAACCTGCGACTCCTCGCCGGCGCGCATCGCCTCCGGGTTCAGCGGTCCGGGAGGCGGCGCCGGCATGGCGGCGAGGGCCTTGGCGATCTCGGGATGCAGTGGCATGGCGTCAGACCTCCGCGCCCTGCGAGGCGGGCTGCTGCGACGCGGGCTTCTGGCTCGGGAAGACGTCGTTGACCTCGTCCTCCGTCCAGCCCTGCCGGGAGACGCGCTGCAACTCGTCGGTCACCGGCTTGCGGGCCGCCTGGTAGAGCGCGAGCGCTTCGCCGACCGAGCCCGCCTCCCGGAGGGAGTCGGCGAGGACCCCGGCGTCCAGGATCGCGGAGTTCGCGCCCTGGCCGTGGTGGTGCAGCATCGAGTGCGCCGCGTCCCCGAGCAGGACGACGGAGCCCGAGTGCCAGCGGTCGATCGGGTCGATGTCGTAGACCGCGCGGCAGTTGACGGTCTCCATGTCGAGGTCGCGGACGATGTTCACGATCCGCTCGTCGAAGCCCTCGACCGTCCTGAGCAGGTCGTCCTTGGTGACGGCCGGCGCCCAGGTGCCGTCCGGGCACAGCGCGGTGATGTCGAAGGAGACCTGGTCGCGGTGGCGCAGCGGCAGGAGGTAGACCTTCGTGCCCCGGCCGATGTACATCCGCAGGTTGTCGTCCACGACCATGCCGTAGGCGTCGCCGGCGTCGATGACGGCGCGGTAGGCGTGCTCGCCGGAGAACACCGGCTCCTTGGCGGAGAACAGCTGCTCGCGGACGACCGACTTGATGCCGTCGGCCCCGATGACCAGGTCCGCTTCGACGGTGGTGCCGTTGGTGAAGGTCAGGACGCTCCTGTCGCCCTTGTCCTCGATCCTCTCGAGCTTGTGGCCGAGGCGGACCATGCCCTCGGGCAGCACCGACAGCAGCGCCTCGATGAAGTCGCCGCGGTGGATCAGGTGGGTCTTCAGGCCGAAGACGTCGATCTCCGGCCAGGCCTCCCGCATGATCGGCTCGCCGGTGCCGGTGAGGATCTCGAAGTAGTCGCTCGGGGAGCTGACCTTCTGGATCGCTCCGACGACGCCCCACCGGCGGAACCGGTCCATGGTGGACGGGCGCAGGCCGATGCCGGCGCCGACCTCGCGGATCCGGCCCGCCTGCTCGTAGGCGGTGACGGTGGCGCCGAGCAGGCTCAGCGCCTTGGCCGCGGCGGCGCCGCCGTACCCCGCGCCGACGACGGCGATGTTCAGTTTCTTCAGGTCCGAGGACTGCATGGCTCTGTCCTTGTCAGTGCTTGAGGGAGAGGAAGTCGGCGGGGTTGTCGACGAAGACCGTCCTGATGGCGGCGTCGTCGAGCCCGGCGGCGCGGAGGTCCGGGATGAGGTCCTCGAAGATGTAGTTGACGGTGTGGCCCCGGACGCCCGGCCAGCCCAGCGGGCTGCAGTTGGCGTCGGCGGAGGCGAGCACCTGCCCGAGGCGTCCCTCGCCGCCGATGAACCGGAGGAAGTGGTCGAGGCGCTCCTTGCGCGGGCGCGCCCAGAACGGCGGGTCCGGGAGCTCGGTCTCGTAGCCGAAGGTGTCGAACCCGATCCGGCCGCCCTGGTCGGCGATCCAGGTGTCGCGGGTCTTGCCGGCGTTGACGCCGTCGTCCACGTGCCCGAAGAGCACGCGGTCGAGGGGGAGCCCCTCCTCGTTGAAGATCGCGATGGCGTTCTCGGCGTCGATGGCCAGGTGGGTCAGGATGCCGGCGCCGGTGGCCTTGGAGGCGCGGGCCGCCGCCCGGTAGATGCGCTTGTCCAGGTCCGTCATGCGCCCGCCGCGGCTCACGCCGACCTTGATGACGCCGGCGCGGGCGCCGGTGCCGCCGATGCCCACGGTGATCTCGTGGACGAAGTGCCGGGCCAGGTAGCCGACGTCCGCCCGGGCGAAGAACGGCAGCGCGGTGTCGCCGCCGACGAAGCCCGTGCAGGCGACGATGTGGACGCCGGTCTTCGCCGACAGCGACCTGTAGTGGTCGACGTCGCGGCCGTTGCAGATGCCGGTCACGTCGACGAACGTCCCGCCGCCGTACTCGTGGAACCTGCGCAGCTTCGGGACGGTCTCCGCGTACCGCTCCTCCGGCGTCTTCCACCACTTGGTGTCCAGCTCCGAGCCGGGCATGCCGTACCCGATGTGCTCGTGGACGGCGACGACTCCCAGCTCCTCCGCGGGAATCGGCCCCAGGACGGTGTTCACCCTCGACATTCGTCTCGCTCCAAACCTCAGAAGATCAGCGCACGGTCAGCAGGTCGCGCGGGTTGCCGGCGACGATGCGCCGGGCGTCCTCGTCGCCGAGCCCCAGGGACCTCAGCAGGGGAACGAACGCCGAGAGGACGTGGCCGAACGGCAGGTCGTAGGCGGGCCGTCCCCTCGCCACGCCGATCGCGTTGCCCGACAGCAGGATCCGTTCGCCGTGGCCGGCCGCCACGAGGTCGAGCACCAGGGCGGCGCGCTCGCGGTCGGTGATGTGGGCGCCGTCGTCGTTCAGGCCCACGTGGTCGATCGCGACGTAGGCCCCGCGGCGGGCGATCTCGAGCGGCGCGCCCGCGGCGACGGCGTCCCGGCGGTCGAGCCCGCCGACGACGACGCGGTCGGCCGGGAGTTTCTCGTCCAGGACGACGTCGAGGTCGTGCACGGCGTCGTTCCCGTAGCGGATCGAGACCGGGACGCCGGTGGCCAGGGCGGTGCGGGCCGCGCCGCGGAACAGGCTCTCGTCGGTCGCGGTCATGCCCGCGCAGGTCGCGGCGGTGGCCACGAGGCCGGCGGCGCCCCGCCGCTCCACGCTCGGGACCACCATGCCCTCGGTGATCTCCTTGGTGAACAGGTCGGCGAACTTCTCCGCGGGCCACGGTGTCGGCGGGTTGGTCTGCGGCGTCAGGAAGTAGCCGCCGAGCATTTCCTCGGGCCCCATGCCGGTGGACGCGACGATGTGCACCCCGGTCGACCGCGAGAGCGCCTCGTAAAGCCGCACGTCGCGGCCGTGGAACATGCCCGTGCTGTCGACGATGGTCCGCCCGCCGCGGTCGCGGAACTCCGCCAGCTTCCCGGCCAGGGCCTCGAAGATCTCGGCGCGGTCCATGGTCACGTCGAAGGCGTGCTCGGCGCCCGGCACCACGGAGAGCAGGGCCTCGTGGACCGCGACGTTCCCCAGGTCGTCCGCCGGCACGGGACCGAGGACGGTGTTGACGGTGCCGCCGTCGGCGGTGCCGCCCTTGCTGCTTTCGGCGGTCTGTGCGCCGGTCATCGGCAGTTCCTTTCGTCGGCGTCCTGTCAGCGCGGCGTGGTGCGCGCGGGGTCGTCCGGAGCGGGCCATCTCGCTTTGCGCCATGTTAACTAATCATTCACAATGTAAGCGATTCGATCGTACCGGCGCGCCGTCAGGCGGCGACCAGATCGGGCGACTCGGTGCCGTCCGCCTGGGCCGCGGCCTCGCCGTGGCCGAACAGGCCGACCAGCGTCAGCACCCCCGCCGCCGCGGCGCACAGCCCCGCGACGAGGAAGGCGGTGTTGTAGGCGCTGCCCAGCGACTCGAAGGCGAGCTGGTGCAGCTGCTGCGGCATCGGCACCGGCCGGGCGGCCGGCCCGGCGCCCGGCACGACGGGCATCGAGTTGATCGCCATGGCGCCGCCCTCGTGGGCGATGCCGCCGGCGACGCCGGAGTACGGCGCCTGCAGGCCGGAGGCGCCGATCGCCCGGCCGAGGCCGGACAGCACGGAGTCGTTGGCCTTGTTGATCGCGAGCGCGGCGATGAGGACCGGGCCGAGCGCGAACCCGAAGTCGCGCAGCAGGTTCGTCGTGGCGCTGGCCATGCCGGCGAGCCGGACGGGCACCGTGTTGATCGCGACGGCGGTGATGGAGCCGACCGTCAGCGCGAAGCCGCAGCCGAGGAGCGTCAGCGGGGCGATGAACCGGGTCCAGCTCATGTCGGCGATGTCGAACGTCGAGCACCACACGCCCGCGATCGCCATCAGCGCGAAGCCCCCGGACAGCACCCAGCGCGGCGAGACCCTGCGGATGAGCCGCGAGACGACCGGCACGAACAGGAAGGCCGGGCCCTGGATGAACAGGAACAGCACGCCGATCTTGAGCGCGCTCTGGTGCTGGACGGCGCCGAGCCAGATGCTCATGGAGTAGCAGATGGCCAGGAACGCGAACATGCCCACGACCGTGGCGATCGCGACGATCGCGTACGCGCGGTTCGCGAACAGCCGCAGGTTCAGCAGCGGCACGTCCGTCCGCAGCTCGACCGCGACGAACGCGGCCAGCAGCACGACGCCGGCGGCGAACGCGGTGAGGATCTCCGGCCGGGCGAAGCCGCTCTCGGACCCCTGCGTGGCGGCGAACAGCAGGGCGACGAGCCCGAGCGCGAGCGTGACCTGGCCGGGGAGGTCGAGCCGGCGGCCCTCGGGGGCGGCGGAGTCGGTCGCCGCGAAGGTGATCACGAAGGACAGCACGGCGGCGCCGATGACGACGGCGTACGCGCCGCGCCAGCCGCCGTTCTCGGCGAAGGCGCCGCCGAGCAGCGGGGAGATGGCGGCGCCGATGGACAGGAAGCCCGCCCACAGGGCGATCGCCTTCGCCCGCTCCTCCTGGTCCGGCGCGATGGCCGCGATCATCGCCAGCGAGATCGGGTAGAGGACCGCCGCGCCGAGGCCGGCGACGACCTGGCCGGCCCACATCACCTGGACCGTGCCGGCCAGGCAGCAGACCAGCGACCCGGCCACGGTGAGGCCCGCGCCGAGCTGGAGGAGCCGCTTGCGGCCGAACAGGTCGCCGATCACGCCGGTGGTCAGCTCCAGCACGACCATCGGGATGGCGAACGCGGCGGTGATCCAGGTGAGCTGCGACCCGGTGGTCCCGAACTCCTGCTGGAAGGTTCCGTTGAGGGCTCCGGGCAGCGAGTACGCCACCTGTGCGAGCAGCACGGCGAAGCAGCCGGCGACCACCGTCGGGATGTGGCCCGGCGTGCGCGCGCCGGGCAACGGCCTCTGGGCCATGGGGACTCCTTGGTTTCGCGGGGCGGTCCGCTCTCACGGGTCCGCGGCGCGAGCCGTCGGTGTGAGTGAGGTCACCCGTCGTGCGGGCACAGTGCCATATTGATTTACATTGCGTCAAGTGAATGACCTGTACGTATGTCGAACTGGTTACGCGATAGGAGGGCTGACGCGTGCGCTAGGGTTGCCGTGTGGCGAGCCTGCGCGAAGCACAGAAGGAAATGACCCGGCGGATGCTCCTCGACGCCGGGCTCGAGCTGTTCGCGGGCAAGGGCTACCTCGCCACGACCGTCGAGGACATCGCCGGCGCGGTCGGAACCACGCGGGTCACCTTCTACGCGCACTTCCCGTCGAAGAGCGAACTGATGAAGGCGCTCATCGCCGAACGCCTCAACGAGGTGCTGCGGCGCAGCAGGTCCCCGGAGCACGGGTCGACGGCGCTGGACCTGGTGGCGGCGGTGAAGGACGGCGGCCGCGAGGCGATCGCGGCCTGGCTCGGCGAGACCTCGCAGCGGTGGCCGGCGATCCACCCCCTCATCCGGATCGGCCGCGACGCCGCCGCCGCGGAGCCGGAGCTGCGCAACCTCGTGGAGCGCTGGCTGGAGGAGGCGATCAGCGACGTCGAGGACGGGCTCGCCGCCGCCGGGCGCTTCGAGCCGCACCAGCGGCACTTCCGCGGGGTCCTGGCGATGGCCCAGCTCGACTACGTGGCCCAGAACTGGGCCGGCGCCGACTGGAAGCTGACCCGCGAGCAGATGCTCGAGGAGCTGACCGACAGCTGGTTCGGCCTGCTCGGCGCGCACTGACCGCCCGGCCGCCCGGGCCGCCCCGGCATCACCGCGTCAGATCGCGCTCCAGCGCGTCGGCCACCGTGCGCAGCGTGCCGACGAGCGCGGGCAGCCGCTCCTTCTCGTACCGGGCGCTCGGCATCGACACCGACAGGCCGGCCGCGACCTCGCCGTCCGGTGCGCGCACGGGGACGCCGATCGCGACGACGCCCCGCTCGGAACGGCCCTGGTTGACCACGAACCCGTTGCGGCGCACCCGCGCCAGCTCCGTCCGCAGGGCGTCCAGGTCCGGCCGGTCGTCCGGGTACTGGTCGTAGCGGCCGGCGGTGTACAGCGCGGCCAGCCGGTCGGGCGGCAGCTCGGCGAGGAGCAGCAGGCCGGCGGTGGTGCGGTGGGCGGGGAAGACCATTCCCTCGCGCGAGCCGACCCGAAGCGCCTGCCGCGATTCGACGCTGGCGATGAAGCGCACCGTGTCGCCGGTGCGGACGGTCAGGTTGGCGGACTCGCCGAGCAGCTCGACCAGCCGGTGCAGGTGCGGCAGCGCGGCGGCCCGCAGCCGGGCCGCGGCCGACTGGGAGTGGGCGGCGAGCTCCAGGACGGGGCCCACGCGGTAGGCGCGGTCGGCGTCGCGGACCGCGAAGTCCCGGTAGACGAGCATGGCGAGCAGCCGGTGCGCGGTCGAGCTCGCTACGCCGAGCCGCCGCGCGACCTCGCCGACCGTGAGCGGGCCCTCCAGTTGCAGCATCGTCGCGATGCGCAGGGCGTTGTCGACGCTCCTGATGGCGTACGGCGGCGGTGCCTTGAGCGGCTTGTCCACCCGGTCCCCGATTCTGGAGAGCAGAATTCCGTCTTCTTCACAGCGTACAAGCAGGACGATTCCCCCATGACCAGCACTCCAGTCGACGCCCTCGCGGAATCCTCGGCAGACTCGCCCGTGACGCTGCGGGCCGTCGACGCGCCCGGCCAGCCGGACGTCACCCCGGAGCTCGAAGACCTCTACCGCGGCTTCGAGGCCGAACTGCTCGTCCCGCTGTGGACCGAGATCGGCGGCCTGATGCCGCCCCATCCGCGCTCCAGCGCCGTCCCGCACGTGTGGACGTGGGACCGGCTGGTCCGTCTCGCCGAGCGGGCGGGCCGGATCGTCCCGGTCGGCCGCGGCGGCGAGCGTCGCGCGATCGCCCTGGCCAACCCGGGGCTGGGCGGCCGTCCGTTCGCCACCCCGACGCTGTGGGCGGCGATCCAGTACCTCATGCCCGGCGAGGACGCGCCCGAGCACCGCCACACCCAGCACGCCTTCCGCTTCGTCGTCGAGGGCTCCGGCGTGTGGACGGTCGTCGGAGGCGACCCCGTGCCGATGAACCGGGGCGATTTCCTCCCGCAGGCCGGCTGGAACTGGCACGCCCACCACAACGCCACCGACCGGCCGATGGCCTGGATCGACGGCCTCGACATCCCCTTCCAGTACCTGACCGAGGCGCAGTTCTTCGAGTTCGGGCGCGACGAGATCTCCGAGGCCGAGCGCGTCACGCCCGAGCGGTCCCGCTCCGAGCGGCTCTGGGGCTACCCCGGGCTGCGCCCGGTCGGCGTCGGCCACACCACGCCCGGCTCGCCGCTGCTGTCCTACAAGTGGGAGCACACCGACCGTGCGCTGGCCGATCAGCTCGTGCTGGAGAAGGACGGGCACGCCGCCACGGTGGAGCCCGGCCACGCCGCCGTCCGGTACACCAACCCGGCCGACGGCACCGACGTGCTCCCGACGCTGCGCGCCGAATTCCACCGGGTGGCGCGGGGCGCCGAGACGGTTCCGGTCCGCGAGACCGGTTCCAGCGTCTACCAGGTCTTCGACGGTTCCGGCACGGTGACGGTCGGCGACCGGACCTGGTCGGTGACCCGCGGGGACCTGTTCGTCGTGCCCTCCTGGGAGCCGTTCTCGGTGCGGTCCGAGGCCGGACCGTCCGACTCCGACTCCGGGGCCCTCGACCTGTTCCGCTTCGGCGACGCCCCCGTCTTCGAAGCCCTCAAGCTCCACCGAACCGCCAAGGACAACGCCTGATGAAGCTCTCCACCATCCGCACCGCCGCCGGGACCCGAGCCGTCCGCCTCGACGACGGCGGGCTCGTCGACCTCGGGTACTCCGACCTCGGCGCCCTCCTCGCCGAACCGGACTGGCGGGCGAAGGCGGCGGGCGCCTCCGGCGCGGTCCACGACCTCGAAGGCGCCGACTTCGCGCCCGTCGTGCCCCGTCCGTCGAAGGTGATCTGCGTCGGCCACAACTACTCCAACCACATCAAGGAGATGGGGCGGGAGCTCCCGGCGTACCCGACGCTCTTCCCGAAGTTCGCCGACTCCCTGATCGGCGCGCACGACGACATCGTCAAGCCCGCCGAGACCGACGCGCTCGACTGGGAGGTGGAACTCGCCGTGGTCATCGGCCAGGAGATCCGCCGCGCGGACGACGCGCAGGCCGAGGCGGCGATCGCCGGGTTCACCGTCATGAACGACATCTCCGTGCGCGACTGGCAGTTCCGCACCATCGAGTGGACGCAGGGCAAGATCTGGGACTCCTCGACCCCCGTCGGCCCGTACCTGGTCACTCCGGACGAGGTCGGCGGCGTCCGTCCGGCGCTCAAGGTCAGGACGCTCGTGGACGGCCGGGAGATGCAGTCCGACGACACCGGCACGCTGCTGTTCGACCCGGTCTTCCTGGTCGAGTACATCTCCACGATCATCACGCTGCGTCCCGGCGACCTGATCGCCACCGGCACTCCGGCCGGCGTCGGCCACGCCCGCGACCCGAAGGTCTACCTGACCGGCGGCGAGACGGTCGTGACCGAGGTCGAGGGCCTCGGCGCGTGCACCAACCGCATCGTCAAGGACGCCTGATGGCCCGCACGTCCGCCGACGCCCTCCGCTGGATGCAGGACGGCACGAAGCTGTTCCTCGATGCCGCCACCGGTTTGACCGAGCCGGAGTACGACGCCCCGAGCCTGCTGCCCGGCTGGTCACGCAAGCACCTGGTCGCGCACGTCGCCGCGAACGCCGACGCGCTCGGCAACCTGGTGCACTGGGCGGCCACCGGCGAGGAGACCCCCATGTACGCCTCGCCGGAGGAGCGCGCAGCTGGCATCGAGCGCGGCCCCCGGATGAGCGACGCGGAGCTGACCGGCTGGCTGACCTCCTCCTGCGCGGCGCTGCGGACGGCGATGGAAGCGCTCACCGACCGCCAGTGGCAGGCCGAGGTCGTCACGGCGCAGGGCCGCACCGTTCCCGCGACCGAGGTGCCTTGGATGCGGTCGCGGGAGACCTTCGTCCACGCCGTCGACCTGGACCGCGGAGTCTCCTTCGCCGATCTGCCGGGCGACTTCCTGGAGGCCCTCGTCACCGAGATCGCCGCCAAGCGGAAGCTGGACGCCTCGGCCCTGCCGGACGGGCCGCTGCCCGAGGTGGCCGCCTGGCTGGCCGGACGGCCGCACGCCCTCGCCGGCGCCCCGCCCCTCGGGCCCTGGCTCTGACGCGCCCGAGAAGGAAGAGACCATGACCGACCCTGATGTGATCGTCGTCGGCGGCGGGATCGGCGGGCTGGGCGCCGCCTACGCCCTGACCCGCCGGGGCCTCGCGGTCCGCGTGCTCGAACGGGCCTCCGCCTTCGGCGAGGTCGGTGCCGGCATCCAGCTCGCCCCCAACTGCACCCGCATCCTCGACGACTACGGCCTGCTGGACGAGGCCCGGAGCCTCGGCGTCCTGCCGGACGCGATGATCATGCGCGACGCCGTCGACGGCGCGGAGCTGACCCGGCTCGACCTGCGCGACCTGGAACGCCGCTACGGCTTCCCCTACCTGGTCATCCACCGCAGCGACCTGCACGCCATGCTGCTGCGCGCCTGCGGGCGCGCCGGCGTCGACCTGCGGACGTCGCAGCAGGTGACCGCCTACGAGAACACTCCGGACGGTGCGCGGGTGACGCTCGCCGACGGCCGCGCCGAGGAGGCCCGGATCGTCATCGCGGCCGACGGGCTGCACTCGGTGGCGCGCAGGCTGCTGGTGGACGATGAGCCGGTGTCGTCGGCGTACGTCGCCTACCGGGGCACCACGCCGACCGCGAGCGGCCGGGCGGCGGACGTCGACCTGTCCGAGGTCGTCGTGCACGTCGGCCCGCGCTGCCACTTCGTCCACTACGGGCTGCGCGGCGGCGAGCTGCTCAACCAGGTCGCCGTCTTCGAGTCGCCCAAGGCGCGCGCCGGCGAGGAGGACTGGGGCACGCCCGACGAGCTGGACGCGGCGTTCGCGCGGACGTGCGGCTTCGTGCGCGGCGGGCTGCCCGACATGTGGCGCGACCGGTGGTGGCGGATGTACGACCGCGACCCGATCATGACCTGGGTCGACGGCAACATCGCGCTGCTCGGCGACGCCGCCCACCCGCCGCTGCAATACATCGCCCAGGGCGCGATCATGGCGATCGAGGACGGCTGGGTGCTCGGCGAGCACGTCGCCCGGCACCTCGCCGAAGAGGGCTGGCCGGCCGTCCTCGCCGCCTACCAGGCCGTCCGGCCGGAGCACTGCCGCCGGGTCGTCACCACTTCGCGTGCCTGGGGCGAGCTGTGGCACCTCGACGGGCTCGCCCGGAAGCAGCGGAACGTCCTGCTGCGGGAGCGCGACACCTACGACTACGCGTTCGTGGACTGGCTCTACGGCCCGACCGCGCTGGACCCCGCCGACGAGCCCCCGATGTTCACGCCGATCCCGCTGTCGTCCGCGAAGACGGACGCGCTCGCCCCCTTCGCCCCCTGATGGCCTCGTCGACTTGCGGCGAGTCGTCGTTATGGGACGGCCCATAACGACGACTCGCCGCAAGTCAACGGTCAGGCGTCCTTGAGGGGGACGGGCACCCGGTCGCGGAGCTCGTCGACCGTGATGCCGAAGGTCTCGCGGACCGCCGCCCCGTCCGGGCCCACGTCGATGACGGCGACGTCGGTGTAGACCCGGCTGACGCAGCCGACGCCGGTCAGCGGGTAGGTGCATTCGGGCACCAGCTTCGACCGGCCCTCCTTGTCGAACAGCGTCATCATCACGAAGACCTGCTTGGCGCCGATGGCGAGGTCCATCGCGCCCCCCACGGCCGGGATGGCGCCGGGCGCGCCGGTGCTCCAGTTGGCGAGGTCCCCGGTGGCCGACACCTGGAACGCGCCCAGCACGCACACGTCCAGATGGCCGCCGCGCATCATCGCGAACGAGTCCGCGTGGTGGAAGTAGGACGCCCCGGGAAGCTCGGTCACCGGAACCTTGCCGGCATTGGTGAGATCGGGGTCGATCTGGTCGCCCGTCGCGGCGGGCCCCATGTTGAGCATGCCGTTCTCGGTGTGCAGCACGACGCCCGAGCCGTCCGGGAGGTGGTCGGCGACCTTGGTGGGGCGGCCGATGCCGAGGTTGACGTAGGAGCCCGCCGGGATGTCGCGGGCGACGACCGCGGCGAGCTCGTCCGGAGTGAGGGACATGTCAGCGCGCTCCTTGGACGGTGTAGTGGCGTTCCTCGACCCGCACCACCCGGTGGACGAAGATGCCGGGCGTGACGACCGCCTCCGGATCGAGGTCCCCGGCGGAGACGACCCCGCCCACCTGCACGATCGTGGTGGTCGCGGCCGTCGCCATGACGGGGCCGAAGTTGCGGGCGGTCCTGCGGTAGACGAGGTTGCCCATCGTGTCGGCACGGTGGGCGCTGATCAGCGCCACGTCGCCCTTGATCGGGTACTCCAGGATGTGGACGCGCCCGTCGATCGTCCGGGTCTCCTTGCCTTCGGCCAGGGGAGTGCCCACGGCGGTCGGGCAGTAGAACGCGCCGATGCCCGCGCCCGCCGCTCGCATCCGCTCGGCGAGGTTGCCCTGCGGCACGACCTCCAACTCGATCTTCCCGGACCGGTACAGCTCGTCGAAGACGTAGGAGTCGCTCTGCCGGGGGAACGAGCAGATCACCTTCCGGACGCGCCCGGCCTTGAGCAGCGCGGCCAGCCCGACGTCGCCGTTGCCGGCGTTGTTGGACACGATGGTGAGGTCCTTCGCGCCCTGCCGGATCAGCCCGTCGATGAGGTCGAACGGCATGCCCGCGAAGCCGAAGCCGCCGACCAGGACGGTGCTGCCGTCCTCGATCCCGCGGACGGCCTCGTCGACGCTCTCGTAGATCTCCGCGCGGCTCACGCCCCCGCCTCCGTGTCGTTCAGGTTCGTGTTCTCCAGGACGACGGCCAGGCCCTGCCCGACGCCGATGCAGATGGCGGCGACGCCCCAGCGCTCGCCGCGCTCGCGCAGCACCTTCGCGAGCGTGCCGAGGACGCGGGCGCCGCTGGCGCCGAGCGGGTGGCCGATCGCGATCGCGCCGCCCCGGGTGTTGACGATCTCGGGGGCGATTCCCCAGGCGTCGACGCAGACCAGCGACTGGACGGCGAAGGCCTCGTTGAGCTCGACCGCGCCCACCTGGTCCCAGCCGATCCCGGCCCGCGCGAGGGCGCGGTTGGCCGCCTCGACGGGGGCGTATCCGAACTCGTGCGGGTCGAGGGCGAACGCGCCCCGTCCGGCGATGCGCGCGATGGGCTCCAGGCCGATCCGGTCGGCGGCTT
Organism: Actinomadura napierensis; assembly: GCF_039529375.1. NCBI lineage: Bacteria > Bacillati > Actinomycetota > Actinomycetes > Streptosporangiales > Thermomonosporaceae > Actinomadura > Actinomadura napierensis. Next base: position 40,407 of record NZ_BAAAMR010000005.1, on the reverse strand, counting down.
CGGCCGAACCGAGCAGCAGGGCGGACGCGCCGTCGCTCAGCGGCGAGGCGTTGCCGGCGGTGATGGTGCCGTCCGGGCGGAAGCTCGGCTTGAGCCCGGACAGCTTCTCCAACGAGGTGTCGGCGCGGATGCCCTCGTCGCGCTTCAGCCCCTCGACGGGGACCACGAGGTCGTCGTAGAAGCCTTCGTCCCACGCGGCCGCCGCCAGCCGGTGCGACCGCAGGGCGAACGCGTCCTGACGCTCGCGGCCGACGCCGTACTTCTCTTGGAGCAGCTCGTTGGCCTCGCCCAGGGAGACGGTCCACTCCTTCGGCATGCGCTTGTTCACCAGCCGCCAGCCGAGCGTGGTCGACACGGCGGTGAGGTCACCGGCGGGGAAGCCCTTGGGCGGCTTCGGCAGCACCCACGGCGCCCGGGTCATCGACTCGACCCCGCCGGCCAGCACCACGTCGGCGTCGCCGGTCTCGATCGTCCGGGACCCGATCATCGCCGCGTCGAGGCTGGACCCGCACAGCCGGTTGACGGTCGTGCCGGGCACGCTCGTCGGCAGCCCGGCGAGCAGCGCGGCCATCCGGCCGACGTTGCGGTTCTCCTCGCCCGCACCGTTCGCGTTCCCCCAGACGACCTCGCCGATCACCGCGGGGTCGAGCCCGGGGGCCCGCTCCAGCAGCGCGGTGATCACGCCCGCCGCGAGGTCGTCGGGCCGCACGCCCGCCAGGGCGCCGTTGAACCGCCCGAACGGTGTCCGGACGGCCGAGTACAGAAAGGAGCTCATGCCCCGAGGCTAGGTGACCTCACTTGATACAGTGAAGTATCAATATTCGCTCCGATTGATACGCACTGCATATGGATCTACGTCAGCTGCGGTACTTCGTCGCCGTCGCCGAGGAACTCCACTTCGGCCGCGCCGCCGAGCGGCTCAACATGGCCCAGCCGCCGCTGTCGCAGGCGATCCGCCGGCTGGAGAGCGACCTCGGCGTCGAACTGCTCCACCGCAGCACGCGCCGGGTCGACCTCACCGACGCGGGCCGCGGCTACCTGGCCCGCGCCCGGAGGATCCTCGGCGAGGTGGACGAGGCGGCGCACGAGGCCCGCCGGATCGCGGCCGGCGCGGTCGGCCACCTCACGATCGGCTGCGTGGGATCGGCGACCTACAGCCTGCTGCCCGCCCTGTCCCGCGGCCTCTCGCTCGAGCTGTCCGGTGTCGACTTCTCCTTCCGCGGCGAGATGCTGGTGCCCGACCAGGCCGCGGCCCTGCGGACCGGCGCGATCGACCTGGCGCTGCTGCGCCCGCCGATCGCCGACCTCTCGCTCACCGTCCTGCCGCTGCGCCGGGACCGGCTCGTCGTCGCCGTCCCCGCCGACCACCCTCTGGCCGCCCTCCCGCGCGTAGGGGTCACCGACATCGCGGACACCGACCTCATCGTCCACTCCGCGGATCGCCGCTCGGTGATGTACGACGTCGTGCTCGGCCTCTTCCGCGACGCCGCCGTCGAGCCCCGGATCCGCCACGAGGTCGGCGAGACCTCCACGCTGATCACCCTCGTCGCGGGCGGGCTCGGCGTGGCCGTCGTCCCCGAACCCGTGACGGCCCTGGCCCTGGACGGCGTCGTCTTCCGCCGGCTGGTGCGGCCCGCCGTGAGCGTCGACCTCGCGCTCGCCCACCGGACCGACCGCACGGAACCCCACCTCGCCCGAGCCGTCGCCGTCGTCCACCGGATCGTCCGCGGCACGCCGGCACCCGCACCGGGACGCACCTGACGCACCGGCACGGCGGCGGGATCCTCCGCGACGGGCCTGCTACTCCGGGTTCCGGGAAGTGCGCTCCTGCTGTAGCTGGGTGTTGATGCGCTGGGCTTCGGCGAGCTGGTCTTCGAGGATGATGATGCGGCAGGCCGCCTCAAGGGGGGTTCCCTGGTCGACCAGGTCGCGGGCGCGCTGCGCCATGCGCAGCTGGTAGCGGGAGTAGCGGCGGTGACCGCCGGAGGAGCGCTGCGGGACGATCAGCCGGGAGGTGTCGAGGCTGCGCAGGAACGCGGGGGTGACGCCCAGCATCTCGGCGGCGCGGCCCATGCTGTAGGCCGGGTAGTCCTCGTCGTCGAACTTGTCCTCGAGCGCGCCTGGTCGCGGGTCGTGCTGGTGTGACTGCTCGCCGGCCCGGGCCGACTCGGATGCTTTCACTAAACCTTCCGTACTGCCCTCGGCCGGCAGTGACGACAACAGGGGCCCCGGCGCCAGACTGCGGCGCCGGGGCCCAGAGGTACAACACCATCTACCGGCTCTGACGAACCGGTCTTCCACGTCGGCCGCCCAGACGGGGGCGGCGTCGCAGGGATCGCGGATGTATGACCGTAGACCACCGTCCTATCCGTGGAGCTGCGGTACCCGTGCGGCGTGACTGGAGCCTGCAGCGGGCGATCCCGATGGCGTCGAACCCTCCTTTCCTCGACATCACTACCGATACTGCGTGTTTCTCTGAGTACTGCGTTTTCCTGCGTCGTGTCGCTCCCCGCGACCCGTTGGCCGCGGTCCCGACCGGCTGCCGGAGCCCCTTCCACTGCGTTGGCCCCGGCACGCCCGGTCGGCGTCATCCATATGTTCCGGCAGTTCGTCCTCTGCCGCTTCTCATGGACTCGTCTCTCTTCGATGACAGGAACACTACCCCGCCTCGGTTCGAAAATCTACCTCGATCACTACAGAGTTTCGTAGATCACATTCCCTGCTTCCCTGCATCGATCATGAGTGCTCCGGCCGCGCGGGGGTAGACCGTCCGGCACATGGAGGTGAGACGGGATGACGCAGATGGCCGCTTCCTGGGAGGAAGCCCCTCAAGGCCGGTTGCGGGTCCGGATCGAGCACGTCGCGTCCTGCACGGTGGTGCACGTCCATGGCGAGATCGACGCGTTCACCGCCGACGCGCTGCGCGAGCAGGCGATCGCGACGACCGCCGCGCTCACCCGGCCGCGGATCGTGCTGGACCTGGACCAGGTGACCTTCTGTGACTCCTGCGGGCTGAACACGTTGGTCGCCCTATGGAAGACCGTCCGCTCCCGCCGCGGGGACCTGGTCGTGGCCCGGCCGCCGGAGGTGTGCCGCAGGATCCTGGCCCGCACGGGCCTCGACCAGCACATCGGGGTCAGTCCCACCGTGCGGCACGCCCTCCACCGCATCGCCCCCCACTGACCGGCGGTGTCCGCAATGGGCTTGACCGTGAAAAGCCGGTTCCCGCCGGACGGTGCCGGTCTGGCCGTCGTGTCGCTGGCCGGCGACCTGGACGTCGCGTCAGCCTCCGAGCTGCGCGGTCACCTGGCCGCTCTGCTCGGCGACGGCGCCGACCATCTCATCCTGGACTTCGCCCGCGTCGAGTTCGTCGATTCCAACGGCCTCAGCGTGCTGGCCGGCCTCCACCGTCTCCTCCAGCCGTCGCAGCAGGCGGACGACCGGGGTGATCAGGCGGGCACGCTCGCCGTCGCGGCGGTGAACCAGCGCGTCCGCCAGGTACTGCGGACCACCGGCTTCACCCGGATCATTCCGATCTATCCCTCGGTGGAGGCGGCGGTCGTGATCCACCAGGCCGGGCCGCACGGGCCCAGCCGACCCGAACGGCCCCGTCAATAGACCGGTACCGGGCGGATGGCCGTTCGTCACCGCGCCGGTGAGAGAGGGAAGGAGCACCGTATGTTGGAGTGGTGGGGGCCAGGACTTCCCGGCCCAGGGAGGTGAGCCTCATGAGCGGGACGATGCCCGAAGTGTGGATCATGGCGGCCGACGGAGATCTGATCCGGGCCGACGCGATCGTGATCCTTCGGCTGGACAAGACCGGCCGGTTGACCGTGCAGCTGCGCGACGAGGCGAAGGTCAGCGTGACGTTGCTGGAGGGTTCGTCGGGCGGCGAGAACCCGCCCGCCGACTTCCACCGCCGGCTGATCCGGACGATCGCCGAGGTCGCGGACTCAGGCAGCCCGCAGTTGATCAGCGCCCGGCCGGGGGACGGCGGCTGGCAATGGATCAGCGAGCCGCTGTAGACGGGCACGGCCGCCGGCGCCGGAGCCGGTGCCGTGCGGTCGTCATGCCGCGGGCTCGATGCGTGCGGGCGGAGTCAGGGGAGTGTGGAACACCCGGTCCAACCCGGTGATGTGGAGCAGCTCCGCGAGCTGCCGGCCGGGTGCGTCGAGGCGGACGGTGACGCCCAGCGCCGCGGCGCGGTGCAGGGTGCCGACCAGGACCGCGAGCCCGGTCTCGTCACCGGACGGCACCTCGCTGAGATCGAGGACCAGCAGCCGGCCGCAGTGCCGCAACACGCCGATCAGCTGCTCGCGCAGCGCCGGCGCCGCCGACGCGTCCAGGGCGCCGTGCAGCGCGACGATGGTGTGGGCCGGGCGCCGGTGAGCGGGCATCGCCACTTCGGCGGGTGCCTTCGCCACTTCGGCGGGTGCCTTCGCCACTTCGGCGGGTGCCTTGGCCGCGGCGCCGGCGACGGATGCGGCGGTTTCGAAGGTGGTCATGGTGCGCTCCGATGACGGAAGGGAGGGGGTCCCGGTCTGACGGCGGCCGGGGGCCGTGCAGGAACCGCGGGCTCAGGGCCGCGCGGTGGAGATGTCGCAGGAGGCCAGGATCTCCTCCGGCAACGCATCGCCGGTCCCGGCGGCGGCTTTGGCCAGGGCCTCCTCCGCGCAGGACTGGGCCGTCTCCGGCGGGACGACCAGGAGCAGGACCGGCTCCGCGCGGCCGCAGGTGACCGCGACCATGTGGTCGAGGTGGGGCAGCCAGCCCACCCTGATCTCCCGGTCCAGGGCCGTGATACGGAGCGGGACGTGGTCCCAGTCGTCGAAGTCGATGGTCAGGCGGGTGACCATGCCCAGCCTCTCGACGAGGGCGATCACCAGTTCGGGGAGTTCGGCGGTCGCGTCGCGCGACCGGGGCCACCAGCCGCCGTCCATGACCCCGCGTCCGGCGTCGCCCGGCGCGAACCGCAACCGGGACTGCGTCGGCGGCGGGAGCAGAGGATCCGTGAATCGGGCGCTGCGGGCCATGGAGAAGGCCCCATTCCCGGCCCGTCGCGGGCCGTGTCGCACATCGCCGAGGACGGCGCCGGCCTGACGGCCCGCGCACGAAGCGCCTTCGGTACCACCAGACTACGCCAACGGGCGCGCCCCGAGCGAGGACGCGAGGGCGCCGCCGCCACCGCCCGGCGGCCTCGCGTCCCGGCGGATGCGGTCAGATGACGCCGGCTTCGGCCAGCCAGCGCCACAGTTCGTCCTGGTGGACGACCGTGACGCCGAGCTTCTCGGCCTTGCCGGTCTTGGCGGCGCCGACGTCGGCGCCGGCGAGCAGGTAGTCGGTGTTGGCCGAGACCGACGAGGCGGTCGCCGCCGCGGCCTGCTCGACCAGGCGGGTGACGTCCGGCCGGCTGATCTTCGCGCCCGAGCGCGGGTCGGTGAAGGCGCCGGTGATGACGACCGACCTGCCCTTGAGCGGCGAGTCGCCCGCGGCCGCCGCGTCGACCGGCCGGTCCTCGGGCAGCACGTCGAGGTTCACGCCGCGCTCGCGCAGCGCCGCGATCTCCTCCCGGACGTCCGCGCGGGCGAAGAAGGCCACGACGCTCTCGGCGACCTTCGGCCCGATGTCGCGGATCGCCACCAGGTCCTCGGCCGTCGCCGCCGCGATGTCCTCGATGCGCTCGTAGCCGGCCAGGCACAGCCGCTTGGCCGTGCCCTCGGAGGCCATCGGGATCGCCAGCCCGATCAGCGCGCGCCGCAGCCCCATGCCGGTGGAGGACGCGATCGAGTCGACCATGTTCCCGGCGCTGACCTCGCCCATCCGCTCGTAGCCGAGGAGCTGCTCGGCCGTCAGGTCGTAGAAGTCGCTGCGGCGCTTGAGGACGCCGTCCTCGGCGAGCTTCTCGATCCAGACGTCGCCGACGCCCTCCATGTCGGCCGCCTGGCGCGAGGCCCAGTGCATCAGCCGGCGCGTCGCCTGCGCCGGGCACTGCAGGTTGAGGCACCAGCGCTCCTCGCCGGTGCCGCGGACCTCCAGCTCCGAACCGCACGACGGGCACTGCGTCGGCGGGACGATCTCGACCTCGCTCCCGTCCCGCTCCTCCGGCAGCGAGCGGCCCGCGAACGGGATCACGTCGCCGCGCCGGACGACCGCGACCGTGTCGCCGATCCGCAGGTCCCGTTCGCGGATCAGCCGCGGGTTGTGCAGGGTGATGTTCTCCACCGTCACGCCGCCGACGAACACCGGCGCGACCTTCGCGCGCGGCGGGACGCGGCCGATCTTGCCGACCGGCCACTCGACCGACAGCAGCGTCGTCAGCTTCTCCTCCGGCGGGTACTTGAACGCGATCGCCCCGCGCGGCTCGGCGCTGTTGAAGCCCGCCGCGTCGAACGCCGCCGGCTCGTGCAGCCGCACGACCGCGCCGTCGATGTCGTAGTCCAGCCCGTCGCGGCGGCTCCCGATCTCGGCGATCGCGTCCACCACCTCCTCGGCGCCGGCGCACACGTACTGGGCGACCGGCTCGAAACCCGCCGGGAGGTCCATCGCGTCGCCGTCGCGGTCGGCGCCGAACGCGAAGAACCGCAGCAGCCGCTCGGCCTTCGCGGCCGCCTCGGGGTCCTTCAGCACCAGCGTCCCGGCGGCGCCCGACCGCGGGTTGGTCAGCGTCTTGTCCGGGTGCGCCTCGTTGTAGGCGGCCCACACCGACCGCAGCATCACCGCCTCGCCGCGGACCTCGACGCGTCCGGGCGCCTGGATCTCGGCCGGCAGGCCCGGGATCACGTGGCGCACCTTCTCGGTCACCAGCTCGCCGACCGCGCCGGTGCCGCGCGTGGCGACGTAGTCGAGCCCGCCGTCGTTGTAGACGACGCTGAGCGAGAGGCCGTCGAGCTTCTCCGACACGCGGAAGACCTGGCCGCCGAAGCGCTCGCAGAACGTGCGGATCTGCTCCTCGCTCGTCGCCTTCGCCAGCGACAGCATCGGGCGCGCATGCCGCATGGTCGGGCCGGTCAGCTCCGCCGGCGCGTTGACCTTGCCGAGCGGGCTGTCGGCCGGTTCGAGCTCGGGATGCTCGGCCACGAGCGCCGCCAGCTCGTCCTTCAGCGCGTCGTAGTCCGCGTCGGGCAGCGGGCTGTCGCCGGTGCCGTAGTACAGGTCGTTCAGCCGCTTGACCTCGGCGGTCAGCTCGGCGATGCGCTCTTCAACGTCCACTCCTCGATTAAAGGCGATGGCACCGACAATGTCCGCCTCCGCCCGGCGCCCGCGTGCGGGCGGCACCGGGCGGAGCGCCCGGCGGACGGCTCAGCCGAGGATCAGCGGGAGGGTCTCCCAGCCGCGGACGGTCGAGGTCTGCCCCAGCTTCGCGCTGTCCCAGTCCACCTCCCAGGTCGGGAAGCGTTTCAGGATCTCCTCCAGCGCGATCCGGCCCTCCAGGCGGGCCAGCGCGGCACCGAGGCAGTAGTGCCCGCCCAGGCCGAACGTCAGCAGATGGCCCATGCTGCGGTGGACGTCGAAGCGGTCGGGGTCGGAGTAGCGGTCCTCGTCACGGTTGGCGGAGGCGACGATGAAGACGATGGCGCTCCCGGCCGGGACGGTGCGGCCGTACAGCTCCACGTCCGTGGTGACGTACCGGGCAATGGAGTGCCCGGTCGGCTCATACCGCAGGATCTCCTCGATGGCGCCCGGAATCAGCGACGGGTCGGCCACCAGTTCGCGGCGGGCCTCGGGATGGCGCGCCAGCACGGCCCCGGCCCAGCCGATGAGCCGCCCGGTCGTCTCGTTGCCGGCCCCCGCGACGACCGAGACGTAGGTCAGCACCTCGTCGCGGGTGAGGGTGCGCGTCCGCCCGTCCTCGTCCTCGAACCGGGCGGTCAGCAGCTCGGTCATGAGGTCGTCGGACGGGTGCTCCCTGCGCCAGTCGATGTACTCGCCGAAGGCGTCGGTGTTGAGGAGCGCGCCGCCGTCGAGGTCCATCCCCGCGCCGTCCTCGGTGCGCAGCGAGTCGTCGACCATGTCGCGGATCGTCGGCTGGTCGGCCTCGGGGATGCCGAGCAGCATCCCGATGACGCGCATCGGCAGTTCGGCGCCGACGGCGGCGACCAGGTCGAAGCCGTCCGCACCGGTGAGGGGATCCAGGGTGCGGGTGCAGAAGTCGCGGACCTTCGGTTCCAGCATGCCGATCCGCCGGGGGGTGAACAGCCGGGACAGCAGGCGGCGGTGGATGCCGTGGGTGGGCGGGTCCTCGAAGATGACGGTGCCCGACGGGATCTCCAGGCCGGACTGGACGATCTCCAGGATGTCCCCGCGCGCGGAGGAGAACGTCCGCCAGTCCGGCAGGCCGCGCTCGACGTCGGCGGCCCTGCTGAGGGCGTAGAAGTCGTGCTTCTCGTTGTAGTAGAGCGGCGTCTCCTCGCGGAGCCGGCGGTAGATGGGGTAGGGGTTCCGAGCGATGCCCGCGTCGTAGGGGTCCCAGTAGATCTCGCCGCTGGTCTCCACCTTCTGCTCCTCCTGGGGACGTGCGGATCGTGGCCTCGCGCTCACTTGAGCATCGCGCCGGCGTCGATGGGCAGGGGGACGCCGGTGACGTAGCGGCCCTCGTCGGAGACCAGGAAGAGGATCGCGTTGCTGATGTCCACGGGCTCGACCCAGGGGACCGGCAGCATGTTCATCATCTGCGAGACCGGCGCCATGTCCTCGGCGGTCGGGTTCTTCAGGTCGGGACGGAACATCCGGTAGGTCATGTCGTTCATCAACATCGGGCTGTTGACCTGGGTGGGGTGCACGGAGTTGACACGGATGCTGTGCTCCGCGAACTCGACGGCCATGCTGCGCATCAGCCCCACCACGCCGTGCTTGGACGCGATGTAGTTGCCGATGTTCGGGTGCGACTTCAGCCCGCCGACGGAGCTGGTCAGCACGATCGCGCCGCCGCGGCCGCCCTCGATGACGTGCGGGACGGCGGCTTTGACGGTCTGCCAGACGCCGGTCAGGTTGACGTCGATCGAGTCCCGCCACAGCTTCTCGCTCATCTTCTGGATCGCGTCGCCGGCGGCGGCGAGGCCGGCGTTGGCCAGGATGATGTCCAGCCGGCCGAACCGGCTCACCCCCTCGTCGACCGCCGCCTTCAGCGCGGCGTAGTCGCGCACGTCGGCCTGGACGGCGTGGATCCGCCGGCCCGCCTTCTCGACCTGCGCGACCGTCTCCTCCAGGTCCTCGGGGGTGGACATGGGGGTGGGCACGCTGTCGATCTGCTTGCAGACGTCGACGGCGATGATGTCGGCGCCCTCCTCCGCGAGGCGCACGGCGTGGCTGCGGCCCTGGCCGCGGGCGGCGCCGGTGATGAACGCGACCTTGCCTTCGACTCTTCCGGGCATGATCTCTCTCCTTCTCGACGGTTGCGTCTGGGCGGCGCGCGACCATGGCCGCGCCGACGCGGGCGCGGTAAGCGGCGGATCCGTGCAGGGCGCTGCGCCCCACCTCGGCGGCGTCGATCGCGCCGCCTTCGCCGACGCCCTTGTAGCCGCCCGCGCCGGGCCCCGGGGACTCGACGTGTCCGTGCTCTAGGGTGGGCACCTCGGTGGTGGTGGGCAGAAGGTAATCCATGAAGGTTGTGGTGAGGGGGTTGCCGTCCTCGTCGTAGGCGAAGTGCTCGTACAGGGCGCCGCCGATCCCCTGCACGGTGCCGCCCGCGATCTGCCCCTCCACCACATTCGGGTCGATCATCGGTCCGCAGTCCTCGGCGGTCCGGGCACCTTTCGGGCCGCGAGCATCACGCACATGTCCTTGCGCTGCGGCGGGGTCTTCTGCCCGAAGCCGCCGCCGGTGTCGCGCATCACGACCCGGATGCGGTGCTCGCCCAGGCCCAGCAGCGGATCCTCGACGCGAGGCGTCCGTGCGCCTGCGTAGCGGGCGGCGGCCGCGTTCAGTGCCATCAGAGCAGCTTCTCCGTTCTCTCGGAGGCCGACGGCTGGAAAGGCCGTATCCTGCGCTAAACGACTGTTTAACATCCGTGCCGTGGACCGTCAAGGAGAAAGAGACATGAGTTCGCCTCGCCGTATGGGGCCGGAGAATTCCAAAACGCGATTCCTGCTGCTGGACATCGCCGAGCGGCTGATGCTGGAGGAGGGCTACGCCGCCGTCGGGATCCGGCGCGTGGCACGGGAGGCCGACGTCACGCCGGCGCTGATCCACTACTACTTCCGTACCCTGGACGACCTGTTCCTCGCCCTGATCCGCAGGCGCTCCGAGCAGGAGCTGGAAGCCCAGACGCGGGCGCTGGAATCCGGCCGGCTCCTGCACTCCCTGTGGGCCTACAACAGCCATCCCAGGGGAGCGGCGCTGAACGTCGAGTTCATCGCGCTGTCGAACCACCGCAAGGCGGTGCGCGCTGAACTGGTCAGCTATGCCGAGCGGGCCCGCGAACTTCAGAGAGAGGCACTCGCCAATTATCTGAGAGCACGCGGAATCGACCCCGAGGCCATTCCTCCGCTCGCTCTCACCGTTTTGATCTCGACGGTCTCCCGAGCGCTCACAATGGAGGACGCCATGGGGCTCACCGTGGGCCATGAAGAAGCCCTGGCACTGGTCGAGGAATACCTGCAGAAGATCGACGGCGCTCCTGCCCCGGAGACGGACTGAACCGTCCGAGGACACGAGGCGCAGGCCTGCCCCGGCGTGCCACGGCACGCCCTGCGGCGGCGCACGGGGACGCGTTGCCTCCATGTCACGCGCGGATGTAGACGTTCTTGGTCTGGAGGAACTCGAAGAGTCCTTCCCTGCCTCCCTCTCGTCCGGTGCCGCTCTGCTTGTATCCCCCGAACGGCGCACCGGGCGGCTGACCGGAGACGCCGTTGACCTGCACGCTGCCCGACCGGAGGAGCGGCACGATCCGGTGCACCCGTGACACGTCGCGGGTCTGGAGATAGGTGCCCAGGCCGTAGGGGGTCGAGTTGGCCAGTCCGACCGCCTCCTCCTCGCTGTCGAAGGGGATGACCGACAGCACCGGGCCGAAGATCTCCTGGTTGGCGGCCTCGCTCGCCGGGTCCACATCGGCCAGGACCGTCGGCTCGATGAAGTAGCCGTCGCGCACGTGCGGCGGCAGCGACGACCGGTCGACGGCGTGGCCGCCGATCGCGACCCGCGCATCCTTCCGCGCCCGGTCGATCACACCGAGGACGCGGTCGCGAGCGGCCTGGTCGATGACGGGGCCGATGGTGGTGCTCGGCTCGGACGGATCGCCCGTGCGCAGGTCCGCGACGCCCCGGCGGGTCGACTCGACCACCTCCTCGTACACCTCGCGGTGCACCAGCATCCGGGTGGCGAGATTGCAGCCTTGACCGGCGAGGATGTAGCACGACCGCACGGTCAGGGCGACCGCCTCGTCGAGGTCGGCGTCGGGGAAGACCACGTTCGCCGACTTGCCGCCAAGTTCCAGCAGTACTGGCTTCAACGTGTGCCGGGCGGCGTCCAGGATCCTCTTCGCGGTCAGGATCCCGCCCGTGAAGGAGACCTTCCCGACGTCCGGATGGCGGACCAGCCGGTCGCCCGCCTCCGCGCCGCCGGGAACGACGTGCAGAACCCCGGGAGGAAGGCCCGCCTCCAAGGCGATCTCCGCGAACCGGGCCACCGTGTACGGCGCGAGCTCGGACGTCTTGACGACCACGCAGTTGCCCGCGGCCAGCGCGGGCGCCACCTTCATGCCGATCGACGTGATCGGCCCGTTCCACGTCACGATGACGCCGACGACGCCGTACGGCTCGGGGAGGGTGTAGTCGAAGCCGGTGTCGAGCACGGGGCTGAGCGGGATCGTCGCGCCCTCGATCTTGTCCGTCCAGCCGGCGTAGTACCCGAACCAGCCTGCGGCCAGATGCGCGAGCGCCGCCGACATCAGGGCGGGGGCGCCGATCTCGAGGGTGGTGAGGCGGCCGAGTTCGGGAACCCGGGCCTCCATCAGCTCCTCGACCCGCTGCAGGATGCGCCGGCGTTTGTCGGGTGACATCGCCCGCCACGCGGGAGCGGCGGCTTTGGCCGCCCTGACTGCCGCGTCCACCTCCTGTAGCCCGCTCTGCAGGACGGTGCCGTTCACCCGCGCGGTCGCAGGGTTGACGTGATCCACCGCGTCCAGGGACGAGCGGCCGAGCCACGTGCCGTCGACGAGCGGTCCGGTGACGCCGAGGTCGTCGTCCGGGGTGGTCTGGGATGTGGTCATCGTGCGGATCCCGCCTTGTCCATAACGGCGCACCGGTCCGTCCGGCGGTGTCGCCGCCGGATGGGGAGAGGAGAGTTTACAGCTCTGAGAATCTCGCTACCACCAACGATGGCATCGAACCATACCGCGAAGCCGAAGTCAACAGACTTAACTTTCAGTCGTCTACATCAGCACAGGTCAGAGACCTCACGCGGCCACCGATCGTGGCCCGATGTCGATGCAGAACCTGATTCTCTTGCTCGCTGAAGTCTTGCGACTTAAAGTTAAGCTGTTCGAATTCTGGAAGGCCGACCGGAGGACGTGGCATGGGCAACGCACTCGCCGACAGGACGTATCGCGAGGTCATGACCCGCGAGGCGCCGGCACCGGCCACCCCGCTCGAGGCGGCCACCCGCGACTTCGTGTTCGGCGAGGTGTGGCGGCGTCCCGGGCTGAGCCGGCGGGACCGCCGCTGGGTGACGCTGACCTGCGTCGGAGCGGCGGACGCGCCCGAGCCGATCGACGAGCACGTCTACGCCGCTCTCAACAGCGGGGACATGGAACTGGAGGCGATGCTCGAATTCGTGCTGCAGTTCGCCGTCTACTGCGGCTGGCCGAAGGCCTCGCACATCGAAGGCGTGATCCGCCGGCAGTGGGCCCGCATCCTGCGGGAGCGCGGTGAGGAACCCGGGCCGCTGCCGGTGCTCGGCAACGAGACCCTGGGCATCGACGACTGGGACGAGCGCATCAAGCGCGGTGTGGAGGAGTTCGTCGACGTCAATCTGATCCAGGCGCCGAGGCCCGAGACCCCGTACATCCATGCCGGGATCCTCAATTTCGTCTTCGGGCACGTCTGGCAGCGGCCCGGGCTCACCCGCCGCGAACGCCGCATCATCACCGTGGCGAGCGTCGCCGTCTGCGACTCGCCGACGCCGCTGCGGTCGCACGTCGGCGCCGCGCTGAACTCCGGCGACGTCACCAAGGAGGAGATGGACGAGATCGTGCTGCAGTTCGCCGCCTACTACGGCTTCGCCAAGGGCGAGGCGCTCGGGAGCACCGCCGACGCGGTATGGGCCGAACGGAGCCGCTGAAGCGCCGGTCCTCCTACGATGGCAGTCGCCTGAATGAATGCGAATGCAGCCGCCTTACCTCCCCGCAGGTGATCCATGGTGTCCATGTCGGTCCCGACGTCGTCCACGAAAGCGGAGATCATCCGCGCCGCCGAGCGCCTCTTCGCGCAGCACGGCATCGACGGGGTGTCGCTCCGCCAGATCGGCGCCGAGGCCGGCAACGGGAACAAGTCGGCCGTCCAGTACCACTTCGGGACGAAGGAGCGCCTGCTCCAGGCGATCTGCGAGCATCGCCTGCCCGACATCCACGAACGGCGCCGGATCCTCGTCGCCCAGCACCGCCCGCGCGACCTGCGGACGTGGGTCGAATGCTACGTGCTCCCGCTCCTGGAGCAGGGCGAACGGGAAGGCAGCCGGTACCTCACCTTCCTCACCATGCTGCGGCACCACAACCGCCAGGACGTGTTCGAGCGGCTGCCCGAGGAGTTCCGGGCGTCGACGCACGAGTTCGGCGAGCGCGTCGCGGCGCTGCTTCCGCACCTCCCCGAGCCGCTGCGGCTGCACCGCATCGGCCAGGTCGTGTCCTTCGGCGTCGACGCCGCGTCCGACCGTGAACGGGCCCAGGTGAACGGCTACCCGGTCGTGCCGTTCGCGCTGCACGTCGCGGACCTGCTCGACGGCCTCATCGGGTTCCTCCAGGCTCCGGCGTCGCCGGCGGCGCTCGCAGCCCTGGAGGACGCACCGCCCGTTACGACCTGGCCGCCGTATCTGTGACGACGGCCAGGCCGCCTCCCGGAATCGGCCGGCGGACTACCTGATGGTGACACCGGCGTCGACCTTGAATTCCAGGCCGGTGACGTGCCGGGACTCGTCGGAGACCAGGAACAGGACGGCGTTGCTCACGTCCCGTGCCTCGACCATCGGGACCGGGAGCGCGTTGGTGTAGATGGGCGCGAGGTCGGGGCGCTGCTCGGCGAGCAGCCCGTGCAGCGAAGCAGGCGCCATGCCGGTCGCCACGCCGGTGGGATGGACGGTGTTGACGCGGATGCTCTGCGCCGCCAGCTCGTTGGCCAGCGCCTGGCTCATCCCGACCACGCCGTGCTTGGACGCGGTGTAGGGCGTCGTGAGCGGGCTTCCCTTGATGCCGGCGGCGGAACTGATGTTGACCAGGCTGCCGCCGTGCCCGACCAGGTGCGGGATCGCGGCGACGCAGGTGTTCCACGAGCCGATGAGGTTGGTGTCGAGCACGAGGCGCCACTGCTCGGGCGTGGTGGTGTCCCAGGTCCCCGCGGTGAGCACGCCCGCGTTGGCGACCGAGGCGTCCAGGCCGCCGAGTTCGGCCGCACCGTCGGCGACGGCCTTGCGCATCGCCGCGGCGTCGCGCACGTCGGCGACCTTCGCCACCGCGCGGCGGCCCTGATCGCGCACCAGGCGGGCGGTCTCTTCGAGGTCCTCCTTGGTGGACAGCGCGTACTCCAGGCCGGGCGGCGACTCGCACAGGTCGACCAGGACCAGGTCGGCGCCCTCCTCGGCCAGCCGCACCGCGTGACCGCGCCCCATGCCGCGCGCCGCCCCGGTGACCAGAACCCGCTTTCCCGCCACGCGTCCAGACATCGTCCCGCCCGTCCCGTCAGAGCTTGTTGCAGAAGCCGGCGTCGACGGGCATCGCCACGCCGGTGATGAACTTGGCCTGGTCGGAGGCGAGGAACGCGACGGCGTCGCTGATGTCGCCGGGTTCCAGCATGTCGATCGGCATCGGGTTCTGCAGGTGCGGTCCGCCGCCCTCGGGGTTCTGTTCGAGCCACTCGGTCATGCCCGGATTGACGGCCATCATCGTCCGGACCGCGGTCGGGTGCACCGTGTTGACCCTGATGCTGTGCGGCGCCAGCGCGTTGGCGAAGGTGCGCATCAGCCCCACCACGCCGTGCTTGGACGCGGCGTAGCCGACCCCGCCGCCCTGCGTGCCGCCGAAGCCGCGCAGCCCGGCGGTGGAGCTGGTGATGACGACCGAACCGCCGCGACCGCCCTCGATCAGGTGCGGCATCGCCGCCTTCACGGTGTTGAACGTCCCCGACAGGTTCACCCCGACGACGGCGTTCCAGTGCTCCAGCTCTTCCTCGATGGTCAGCTCGCGGAACGCCATCGGGGCGATGCCCGCGTTGGCGCAGACGATGTCGAGCCGGCCCAGCTCGGCCACGCCGGCGTCCAGCGCCGCCCGCAACCCGTGGAAGTCGCGCACGTCGGCGACGGTCCCGATCATGCGCCGGCCCTGCTCCTTGACCAGCGACTCCGTTTCGGCCAGCTCCTCCGGGCTGCCCATCGCATAGCTGTTGGCGGGGATGTCCGCGCAAATGTCGACGCCGATGATGTCCGCGCCCTCGCGGGCCAGGCGCACCGCGTGGCTGCGCCCCTGCCCGCGTGCCGCACCCGTGATGAAGGCGACCTTGCCGTCCAGTTGTCCCACTGCTTCTCGGCCCTTCCCGCTCCATGCCCGGCGCGCGGCGACGCGCTTGCGTGCTGCGTCGCGGCCGCTGATCGAACCGATCTTCCGCATTGCTATAACAAAAACTTCTTTGCGGTCAAGAGCCGGAGACGGTCCCGGGATCCGGTAGGTTGTGCTGCATGGCTCGTCCTGCGCCTGCGTCCACCCGCGCGGCGACGATCATCTCCTTCCTCACCGCGCATCCCCTGCAGGGCTTCACGATCAGCGAGCTCGTCCAGCACCTCGGGATGAACATCGCCTCGGCCCACGCCACGCTGGCCGTGCTGAGCGACTGCGGGTTCGTCCTGCGGGACCCCGTCCACCGCACGTACGCGCTGGGGCCGGCGCTGGCGGCGACGGGCTTCGCCGCCCTGGAGCGGCACCCGTCGATCGGTGCCGCCATCGCCCAGGCCGAAGTGCTCGCCGCCGAACTCGAATGCGAGACCGGCGTCACGGCCGCCGCCGGACGCGACATCGTCATCCTCGCCCAGCGGGGGCCGGAGCCGGCCATGTCGGGCATCGGCTATCCCGGCGACCGGTCGCCGTTGCTCGCCCCTATGGGCGCGCCGTTCCTGGCGTGGGCCGATGACGGAGCCGTCACCGCCTGGCTGGAGCGCGCCGCCGTCGGGCCGCCCCTCGACGCCCTCTACCGGCGCATCCTCGCCCAGGTGCGCGGCCACGGCTTCAGCGTCGCCACGTCCGCGATCGCGGCGCCGGCCGTGGTCGAGGCGATGAGCCGGCTGCGCGCCGAACCGACCGATGACGGCGCCGAGCAGAACCTCACCGAGGTCCTCCAGGCGACCGACGAGATGCTCGTGCTCTTCGACGGCCTTTCGGACTCGGACGAGATCGTGTTCAAGGCGATCGCCGCACCGGTCTTCGACCCGACCGGCCGCGCGCTGCTGGCGCTCAGCATCACCGGATCCGGGGAACCGGTCCGCGTCGACCGGGTCCTGGCCCTCGGCCGCCGGCTGGTCCGGGCGGCGGGAATCGCGACGCGCCGGTCCCGGGGCCGCGTACCGCGCCGCGACGCGCACCACGCCGGAACCGAGCCCGCCGACGCGCTCGGCGGCTGACCTCGGACCGCGCCGGTTTGACACCGGGAGCCGGCCAGGACGAGACGACCAAGACCACGCTGCCCGCGACCGGGCTGACCGCCGGGCAGGACGGCGCCCTACCGCCCTGGAGCGAGATCACCGGCCTCAGCCATGCCTCGGGCATCGGGGCCTACACCACCACCATCGCGCTGCCCGCCGGCTGGACCAGGTGCAACGGCGCCTACCTGGACCTCGGCCGGTTGCTGCGCCCTGGCTCCAACACCATCACCGTGACCGTTGCGACCACCCTCGACAACGCGGTCAAGGCCACCGGGGGAGCCACCTACCGCGCGCCCGATCAGCGAACCGGCCTGCTAGGGCCCGTCATCCTGACCCCGAACGCCGAATCCCCGCTGCGCTGAGACGGAGGAAAACCAGTTCCGCGAGCTTGCCCCGGCGCTCCCCGGGGTAACGCTTGCATGCCCCCCTCGACGTGACAGGGGAGGCGTTCGTGGCCGAGCAGACCGAGCGTGAGGGCGCGTGGGCCCAGCGGGCCGAGGCCGAGCTGCCCGCCCGCAGGCACCAGGAGGAGGTCGAGCGGCGTCTGGCCCACGGGCTGGACGCCGCTCCCACGATCGAGGACCGGACGATCCCGACGTTCGCCAGGGGCGAGATCCCGCACTTCGCCGGCGAGACCGGCACCTTCCTGAAGTGCCCGTATGTGGAGGACGTCCACGACGTGGGGGACGCGGAGGTGGCCGTGTTCGGCGTCCCGCTGGACGCCGGCGCGACCTACCGGCCGGGCACCCGGTTCGGCCCCCAGGGCATCCGCCGCTGCACCGGCCTGTTCGGCACCTACAGCTACGAACTCGGCGTCGATCTGCGCGAGCAGCTCAACATGGTCGACATCGGCGACGTGTTCACCATCCCCGGCAACCTGGAGAAGTCGTTCGACCAGATCAGCCAGGCGATGTCGCACGTGGTGGCGGAGGGGGTGTTCCCGGTCGTCCTGGGCGGCGACCACTCGATCGGCTTCCCGACCATCCGCGGGCTGACGCCCCATCTGGACGGCAACGTCGGCATCATCCACTTCGACCGGCACGTGGACACCCAGGAGACCGACCTCGACGAGCGCATGCACACCACCCCCTGGTTCCATGCCACCGACATCAAGAACGCTCCCGCCACGAACCTGGTCCAGATCGGCATCGGCGGCTGGCAGTCGCCGCGCGCGGGCGTCAAGGTGGGCCGGGAGCGCGGCACCACGGTCATCACGGTCGGGGACGTCGAACGCGTCGGTGTGGAGAAGGTCGCCGAGACGGCCCTGGAGATCGCCTGGAAGGGCGCCGAGGCCGTCTACCTCTCCTTCGACATCGACGTGATCGACGCCGGGTTCGTCCCGGGCACCGGCTGGCCGGAACCCGGCGGCCTGCTGCCCCGCGAGGCGCTCAACCTGGTGCGGATGGTCTCCGAACCGGGCCTGGCCGGAATCGAGGTCGTCGAGTGCTCCCCGCCCTACGACTGGGCCGAGACGACCTGCCTGCTGAGCAGCCGCATCGTCCTCGACAGCCTCGCCGTCCAGGTGCGCTCGGGCAAGCTGGGCCGCAAGCCCTCCACGTCCGGCCGGGACGCGTGGGGCCCTTACCCGCGTTGATCGTTCCGGGACGTCCGGGAGGCCTTCATGGGCGCGGCCAGGGGCGTCCGGAGAGGCGTTCGATGTCGGTGTTGAAGCGCCGCAGGTAGGCGGTGAAGGCGGCGATGTCCTCGTCGGTCCAGTCGGCCATGACCTTGTCGAGGCCGCTGATGATGGCGTCGCGCTCCTGGTCGAGCATGCCGGCGCCCTTGGCGGTGATGCGGAACTTGCGGGCGATGCCGCCCTCGGGGTCGGGGATGCGTTCGACGAGTCCCGAGCGCATCGCCGCGGCGGTCTGCCGGTTGAGGGTGGAGGAGTCGAGCCCGAACGCCTCGCTCAGTTCGCTGATGGACATCGGCCCCTGGATGCGGATGCGGCTGAGCAGGACGTAGGCGCTGCGGTCCAGCGCCCCCGACCGGTGGCGCAGCAACTCGTGCCGGCTGAGGAGCATCTGCTCGTACTCGAGCCGGTGCGTCGGCTTGGTCATGCTCGGTGCCTCCTGCTCATGCCGGGCCGCCGGGCGCACTTCGGGCGTGGCGGCGGCCTCGTCCATCATCCCACAGCATATGCATCAGGCATATGGCATGTATGATGCACTTTGAGTGCATGATGCATATGTCGCCCCCGATACGACGGACTCCATCACTGAGGAGCTTTCCCATGGTCGCCTCCCCATCCACGGCCTCTCCGCCCGCGAGCCGGGCGAGCGGCGTGGTCGCCACACTGGCGCTCGCCGGCGTGACCGCGTCGATCATGCAGACGCTGGTGACCCCGCTGCTGGCGGACCTGCCCGGGATCCTGCACACCTCCTCGTCCAACTCCGCCTGGGTGATCACCGCGACGCTGCTGGTGGCGGCGGTGTGCGTGCCGGTCTTCGGCCGGCTGGGCGACCTGGTGGGCAAGCGGCGGATGCTGCTGGTGTGCTCGGCTCCGCTGGTGGCGGGGTCGGTGGTGTGCGCGCTGTCGTCCTCGGTCGTCCCGATGATCATCGGACGGGGCCTGCAGGGCATGGGCATGGGCATGGTGCCGCTGGGCATCGCGCTGCTGCGCGACGTGGTCCCGCAGGAA
This sequence comes from Actinomadura napierensis, assembly GCF_039529375.1. NCBI lineage: Bacteria > Bacillati > Actinomycetota > Actinomycetes > Streptosporangiales > Thermomonosporaceae > Actinomadura > Actinomadura napierensis. Next base: position 20,933 of record NZ_BAAAMR010000005.1, on the reverse strand, counting down.
CGGCTCAGCCCCTCGATCGCGCTGGTCAGCGCGTCCATGGGCATCGGCGGCGGCCTCGGCCTGCCGATCGCCGCCGCGATCGCCCAGTACGCCAGCTGGCGCGTGCTGTTCTGGGGCTCGGCGGGCCTGGCCCTGGCCGTCGCGGTGCTGATCTTCCTGCTGATCCCCGACGTGCCCGCCGGCGCCCGGGGCGAACGCTTCGACGTCCCCGGCGCGGTCGGCCTGGGGATCGGGTTGGTGTGCCTGCTCCTCGCGGTCTCCAAGGGCGCCGACTGGGGCTGGGGCTCGGCCACCACGCTCGGCCTGTTCGCCGCCGCCGTCGTGGCGCTGCTGGCGTGGGGCGCCTGGGAACTGCGCACCCGGCAGCCGATCGTCGACCTGCGCAGCACCGCCCGTCCGCGGGTGCTGCTGACCAACCTGGCCTCGATCTTCGTCGGCGTCGGCATGTACTCGGCCATGCTGGTGATGCCGCAGCTGCTGCAGTTCCCCAAGGCCACCGGCTACGGACTGGGCCAGTCGATGCTCGCCGCCGGCCTGTGGATGGCCCCGGGCGGCGTGATGATGATGCTGGTCTCCCCGCTCGGCGGCAAGCTCACCAACGCCCGCGGGCCCAAGTTCACGCTGATCTCCGGGGTCCTGGTGCTGGCCGCCGGATACGGCGTCTCTCTGGCGCTGATGGGCTCGGCCTGGGGCATCATGCTCGCCCTCATGGTCATCAACAGCGGCGTCGGCCTGGCCTACGGCGCGATGCCCGCCCTGATCATGGGCTCGGTCCCGCTCTCGGAGACCGCCGCCGCCAACGGCTTCAACACCCTCATGCGCTCGCTGGGCACCTCGATCGGCGCCGCCGTCATGGGCGTGGTCCTGGCGCAGCTCACCACCACCATGGGCGGCCACACCCTGACCTCCGAGAACGGTTTCCGCACCGGCCTCCTGATCGGCTGCGGCATAGCCCTGCTCTCCGCCCTCGTCGCCGCCACCATCCCCGCCACCCGCCACGCGGCCAACAGCAACCCAACCCCAGAACCGACCACCGCCCCCGAGCAGGCCAAAATCAGCAAATGACCCGAAGCCCGAATCCCACCGGTCCGTTCACCGCACCCAGCGCTGTGAACGGACCGTTCTGGTTGAACGGGCGGTGCCCTCGGCCCGGAAAATGGAGCCGACCTGTGAACGTTCCGGACGCGGCTCTTGGCCCTGACGCGTGCGTTGATGCAGGTCAGGGGTGGCGCGCCCGGCAGGATTCGAACCCGCGACCGTCGGTTTAGAAGACCGATGCTCTATCCAGCTGAGCTACGGGCGCTCGGCGGCCCGGCGGGACGCCGGGACACAGTGTAAGGCGGAGCGTCCTCCGGCTCCACATCCATAACGGTGCCACCAAGGGACGCGGCGGTGGGCGCGGGGTCATATCTTGGGATGTTGTGGCGGTGGAGTACGAGGTGCCGCTCTCCGGCGGGGACGTGACGGAGGGCGTGGTGCGGGTGGGGGAGACGGTGCGCAGGCCGCTTCGGGCGCACAGTGCGGCGGTGCACGGGTTGCTGCGGCATCTGGAGCAGGCCGGCTTCGAGGGCGCGCCGCGTGTGCTCGGGGTGGACGGGCAGGGGCGGGAGATCCTCAGCTGGGTGCCGGGGGACGTGCCGCATCGGCCGTTGCCGGAGTACGCGGTGTCGGAGAACGCGCTGCGGGGTGTCGCATTGCTGTTGCGGCGGTACCACGACGCGGTGGCCTCCTATGGGGTGCCTGAGGACGGCTGGGATCGGGAGGCGTCCAATCTGGACGGGGCTCCGGAGCTGATCGGGCACTGCGATGTGACGCCGGAGAACGTGGTGTTCAGGGCGGGGGCGCCGGCGGCGCTGATCGATTTCGATCTGGCGCGGCCGACGACGCGGCTGTACGACGTGGTGACAGCGTTGCGGCACTGGGCGCCGATCGCCGATCCGGCGGACCGGGACGCGCTGCTCTACACGGCGGACGTCGCGCGCAGGGTGCGGGTCTTCTGCGACGCGTACGGGCTGGATCGGGAGCGGCGGCGGGACGTGCTGCCGGCGGCGCGGGTGCGGTTCGAGCGGTCGTATGCGGCGATGCGGGCGAGGGCGGCCAAAGGCGGAGGTTGGGCGCGGATCTGGCAGGGTGGGGCGGGCCCGCGGATCCGGCGGGCGCAGGACTGGTTGGAGCGTCACTGGGATGAGCTTGATGCGCGGCTCTGCTGAGGGGCTGGTTCTGGGGGTGGCGCTGGACGCGCTTCTCGGGGATCCGAGGAGGGGGCACCCGGTCGCCGGGTTCGGGCGGCTGGCGTCGAGGTTCGAGCGGCTGGCCTATCGGGATTCGCGGGTGGCGGGTGTTCTTTATGCCGGGGTTCTGGTGGGTGGTGCCGTGGCTTCGGGTGTGCTGATGGAGCGGGTGGCGAAGGGGCCTTGGCGGGTCGCTCTCACCGCGGGGGCCACGTGGGCGGTTCTGGGTGGGACGTCTTTGGGCCGCGAAGGGCTCGCCATGGAGCGGCTTCTGGAACACGGGGATCTGGACGGCGCGCGGGAGAGGCTTTCGCATCTGTGCGCGCGGGACCCCAAGGGTCTGGACGAGGCGGAATTGGCGCGGGCGACCGTTGAGTCGGTCGCGGAGAACACCTCCGACGCCGCGATAGCCCCGCTGGTCTGGGGAGCCGTCGGTGGCGTTCCCGGGCTGCTCGCTTATAGGGCGATAAACACGCTCGATGCGATGGTCGGATACCGGAACGCGCGCTATGAGCGGTTCGGATGGGCCGCGGCCCGGCTGGACGATGCGGCGAACTGGGTGCCGGCGCGGCTGACGGGAATGCTCGTCGTCCTGTGTGCGGGGCGGGACGCCTGGCGCGTTCTGCGCCGGGACGGGGCCAAGCATCCGAGCCCCAATGCGGGACGGTGCGAAGCCGCTTTCGCGGGAGCGCTCGGCGTCCGGCTCGGCGGGACGAACGCGTACGGGGGTTCGGTGGAGAAGCGCCCCGAAATGGGGGACGGGCGGGCTCCGGAGGTCCGCGACATCGGGCGGGCGGTGCGGTTGTCGGCGGCGGTGACGTTCGCGGCGGCGGCGCTGGTGTGGGGTGCGCGGTGAGCGGTCTGCTGGTCGCGGGGACGACGTCCGACGCGGGCAAGAGCGTGGTGACCGCCGGGCTGTGCCGGTGGCTGGCGCGGCGGGGCGTGAAGGTGGCGCCGTTCAAGGCGCAGAACATGTCGCTGAACTCGATGGTGACCGCGGACGGCGCCGAGATCGGGCGGGCGCAGTACATGCAGGCGCAGGCGGCCGGGGTGGAGCCGCGCGCGGTGATGAACCCGGTGCTGCTGAAGCCGGGGAGCGACCGGCGCAGCCAGGTCGTGGTGCTGGGGCGGCCGGTCGCCGAGGTGGACGCGCTCCAGTACGGCGACCACAAGGAATGGCTCCGTACGGTCGTGAAGGAGAGCCTGGAGGAGCTCCGGAGCGAATACGACGTGGTGGTCTGCGAGGGTGCGGGGAGCCCGGCCGAGATCAACCTGCGGGCCGGGGACATCGTCAACATGGGTCTGGCGAGAATGGCGGACCTGCCCGTCGTCGTGGTCGGCGACATCGACCGCGGCGGGGTGTTCGCCTCCCTGTTCGGCACGGTCGCCCTTCTGGAGCCGGCCGATCAGGCGCTCATCGCCGGATTCGTCATCAACAAGTTCCGCGGCGCCAAGGAACTGCTGGAGCCGGGGCTCGAACAGTTGAGAAAGCTGACCGGACGTCCCGTGCTCGGCGTCCTGCCCTGGACGCTCGGGCTGTATCTGGATTCCGAGGACACGCTCGCGCTGGACGCGCCGCGTCCCGACGCGAGAGGCCCGTACGGGAGGCAGACGCTGCGGGTGGCGGTCGTCCGTTTCCCGCGCATCTCGAACTTCACCGACCTGGACGCGCTGGCCTGCGAACCGGGCGTCGTGGTGCGCTATGCCGCGAGCGCCGGAGACCTGGCGGAGGCCGATCTGGTGGTGCTTCCGGGGACGCGGGCGACGGTCAGCGATCTGGCCTGGCTGCGCGAGCGCGGAATGGCCGACGAGATTCTGCGGCGGGCCCGGGAGAGGCTTCCGGTGCTCGGCATCTGCGGCGGCCACCAGATGCTCGCCCGCGAGATCGTGGACGGCGTCGAATCGAAGACCGAACGCGTCGAAGGGCTCGGGCTGTTGCCCACGCGGGTCGCTTTCGAGGGGAACAAGACGCTCGGACGGCCACGGGGCAGCGCGTACGGCGAGGACGTCGAGGCCTATGAGATCCACCACGGAATCGTGACCGTGGAAGACGGCGAGCCATTCCTGGACGGCTGCCGGGTAGGCGCCGTATGGGGGATGACGTGGCACGGTGCCATGGAGAACGACGGATTCAGGCGGGCCTTCCTGAAGGACGTCGCGGAAACGGCCGGACGGGATTTCACCCCCGCCCCCGATGTGGGGTTCGCCGCGCTGCGCGAGGCGACGATGGACGCGCTCGGCGATCTCGTCGAAGAGCATCTCGACACCGACGCCGTGTGGCGGCTCATCGAGAAGGGCGCGCCGAAGGATCTGCCGGTGGTGCCGCCGGGCGGTGCCCCGGCTATTTGATGAGCCCCTGGTCGCGCATCCAGTCGCGGGCGACGAAGACCGGGTCGTCGCCGTTCACGTCGACCTTGCTGTTGAGGCTCCGCATGACGGTCGTCGTGAGCTTCGGGCTTATCTTCGCGAAGAGGGCCGTGAGTTCGGGATGCGCGCGCAGCACCGATTCGCGGACGGTGATGGCCGGGTTGTAGTTCGGGAAGAAGTGCTTGCTGTCGCTGAGCACGTGCAGGTGCAGCGCCTCGATGCGGCCGTCGGTGGTGAACACCTCGCCGAAGGTGCATTTCCCGCCGGAGGTGGCGTTGTAGACGACGCCGGACGACATCTGCCGGACGTTCGTGGCGGGGACGCTCGACCCGTAGGAGAGCCCGTACGCCTTGAGCATTCCGCGCAGCCCGTCATTGCGGGTGAAGAATTCGGGATCGACGCAGAACGTCCGCTGCCCCGCCGGGACCTTCCTCATGTCGGAGAGGTCCGACAGCCCGTACTTCTTCTGGGTCGCGGTCGTCACGGCCATCGCGTAGGTGTTGTTGAGCGGAGCCGGAGGCGCCAGCCACGCGATGTGGTTGCGCTTCAGGTCCAGGTCGCGGACGGCCTCGAACTGCTTCTGCGGGTCCGCGATCGGGTTCTCCTCGCCGAGGTAGGTGATCCAGCCGGTGCCGGTGTACTCCCAGGCGAGGTCGTTGTCGCCGCTGGTGATGGACTTGCGGGCGGTGACGCTGCCCTGCACGTTGGTGTGGTCCTCGGCGTTCGCGCCGGCGGCGGTCAGCGCCAGCACCGCGATCTTGCCGAGGATGATCTGCTCGGTGAACTCCTTGGAGGTGACCCGGATCGTCGCGTCCTTCAGGTCAGGGATCGGGCGGATGCCGGCGGGCTCGATGTGCGGGATGAACGCCGACGCCGGCTTCAGCCCGCACCCGGTGAGCGCGAGCGTCGGCACCAGCGCCGCCGCGAGGAACCTCCGCCGCATCACAGCCCCTTCGGCGCCAGCAGCCGGGTCGCCATCCCGCCGAGCCAGTCGACCAGCAGGGCGAGCAGGGCGATGAGGACGCAGCCGGTGAGCAGTACGGGGGTGCGCTGCGTGCTGACGCCGCTGGTGATCAGGTCGCCGAGCCCGCCGCCGCTGATGAACGCGGCGATGCTGGCCGTCCCGACCATCAGCACGAGCGTGGTGCGGATGCCGGCGAGGATGACCGGCGCGGCCAGCGGGAGCTCGACGCGGCGCAGCACCGTCGCCGGCGACATCCCGATGCCCCGGCCGGCGTCGGTGAGGGTCGGGTCGACCTGCTGGAGCCCGACCATGGTGTTGCGGAGCGCGGGCAGCACGCCGTAGGCGACGAGCGCGACGACGGCCGTCCAGAAGCCGATGCCCCAGATGACGGCGAGCAGCACCACCACGCCGATCGCGGGCGCGGACTGCCCGATGTTGGCTATCGCCAGCACGACCGGTGTGGCGGGACGCGCCCACGTGCGGCTGAGCAGCACGCCGAGCGGGATCGCGATGACCAGGACGACGAGCGTGGACACGACGGTCAGCTCGATGTGCTCCCACGTCTTCTGCGTGACGTAGCGCGGCGCGAGGCTGCGGCGGGCGATGCTGTCGAGGTCGGAGTTCTCCACGTACAGCATCCACGCGGCGCCGATCGCGATGATGACGACCGGTTCGAGCACGGACCGCCAGGACCGCCCGGTCGGGGTGTGCAGCGACTCCCGCGGCTCCCCGGCGGCGTTCGGGTTCTCGGGCGGGGCCTTCCCGGACGGCGCCGGGGTGGCGGGCGGCGCGCTCACGAGGGCCGCCGGGGCCTGCGCGCGCGGTCCTTCATGTCCCTGATCGCGTTCTGCAGGGTGCCGAGGGTGACCGTGCCGCGGTAGACGCCGCGCGGCCCGACGACCGGCACCCATTCGTGCTCGATCTGGATCAGCGACTCCAGGGCCTGCTGGAGCGTGGCGCGGGCCCGGATCGGCGGCGCGACGTCCATGCCGCGCTCGCCGATCGGCCCGGTGACGCCGTCGAGGTCGTCGGGATGGGCCCAGCGGACGGGCCGGTCCCGCTCGTCCAGCACGATCGCGAAGCCGATCTCGCTGCCCTCGATCCGGCGCCGGACGGCGTCCGCGTCGTCGCCGGTGCGGGCCTCCGGCACGTGCTGCAGCGGGACGTCCGCGACCCGGCTGGACTGCAGCAGCCGCATCGCCTGCCCGCCGCCGAGGAACTGCTCGACGTAGTCGTCGGCGGGGTTCAGCAGGATCTCCTGCGGGGTGGCGTACTGCGCGACGCGCGAGCCCTTGTCGAGGATCGCGATGCGGTCGCCGAGCTTGAGCGCCTCGTCGATGTCGTGGGTGACGAACACGATGGTCTTGCCGAGCTCGTCCTGCAGCCGCAGCAGCGAGTCCTGCAGGTTCCCGCGGGTGATCGGGTCGAGGGCGCCGAACGGCTCGTCCATCAGCATGGCGGGCGGGTCGGCGGCGAGCGCGCGGGCGACGCCGATGCGCTGCTGCTGGCCGCCGGACAGCTCGCGCGGGTACCGGCCGCGGTACTCCGCGGGATCGAGGTCGACGAGTTCGAGCAGCTCGTCGACGCGGGCCGCGATGCGCTTCTTGTCCCATTTCAGCATCTGCGGGACGAGCCCGACGTTCGTCGCGACCGTCATGTGCGGGAACAGCCCGGCGTTCTGGATGACGTAGCCGATGTGCCGGCGCAGCTCGGTCGGGTCGAGCCCCATCGCGTCCTGCCCGGCCACGATGATCTTCCCGGAGGTCGGCTCGATCAGCCGGTTGATCAGCCGCATCATCGTCGTCTTGCCGCTGCCGGACGGGCCGAGCAGCACCACGATCTCGCCGCCGCGGATCGTCATCGTGACGTCGTCGACGGCGGGCGTGCCCTGCCCCGGATACCGCTTGGTGACGTTGATCAGCCGGATGCCGCCGCGCCCGACGCCGTCCTGCTCGTCCGCGGTCCCGGCCGTCGCGCCGGCCGCCCGCACCTCGTCAGACACGGATGCCCCGCGGGGTGGTGAACCGCCCGACCAGCACGAAGCAGCCGTCGAACAGCAGCGCCAGGATGATGATCAGCACCGTCCCGGCGAGCGTCATGTTGATCGCGTTGGCGCCGCCGAGCCGGGCCAGGCCGGAGAAGATCTGCTCGCCGAGGCCGGGGCCGGACACGTAGGCGGCGATCGCGCCGATCCCCATGGCGAGCTGGGTGCTCACCCGGACGCCGGTGAGGATCACCGGCCAGGCCAGCGGCAGCTCGATGCGCAGCAGGATCGCGCTGCGGGTCATCCCGATGCCGCGCGCCGCGTCCACCAGCGTCCGGTCGACGCCGGCGAGCCCGACGATCGTGTTCCGCACGATCGGCAGCAGCGAGTACAGGGTCAGCGCGACCACGCTCGGCGCCACGCCCAGCCCCAGCGGCGTGATCAGCAGGCCGAGCAGCGCCAGCGACGGCACCGTGAAGACGACCCCGGCGGTGCTGGTGGCCAGCGCGGACAGCCGCCCGCTGCGGTAGACGGCCAGCCCGATCACCAGCCCGATCACCAGCGCGGCCAGGACGCACTGGAAGACCATGCTGGCGTGCTGCCACGTCTCGAACTGCAGCCGCTCGCGCCGGCTGTCCAGGTACTCCCAGAAGTTCACGTTCCCCCCGGAACGATCACTACCCACCGCAGTCGATCGATCACACATCACCTCCGCGGCCCAGTTCGACACCGACCGCACCCGTACTAAGCTCGACCCCCAGCAACCTCAAGCGTTGCGATCGCGAGCGAAGCCGGATTCAAGCGGAGCGAGAATCCGATCGCGCAGCGAGCCCCCAGGGCGAGTCGGAGCGATGCAGCGATCGCCGCATGGCCCGTTGAAGAAAGGGCGCTCCAGCGCCCGACCGCCAAGGGCAATGCAATAAGTACGGAGGACGTCGGGTGACCGAGGAGCGGTCCAGTCTCATCGTCCCGCTGATGAAGGCGCGGGTTCCGGCGGAGGTCCAGCTGGAGTTCCCGCTGCCGCCGGACGAGGAGCCGGTCCGCGACGCGTTCGCGGGCGACCTGTACGTCACCTACGCGCTGGAGATCGCCGACGAGTCGGCGGTGTCGGGCCGCCGCTACGAGCACGTGGCGGGGCGGCACTGCGCGGAGCTGGGCGTCGCGGCCGGCGACCTGCGCCGGCAGGCGGTGATCAACCTGCGGAACCGCCGGCCGGACCTCGGCCTCAGCTGGTATCCGGACGTGCGGGCGGTCACGGTGACGCTCGGCGAGCCGGGCCCGGCGGGGGCGCCGTCCAGGCGGGGCGGGCTGGAGGCGGCGCTGCTGCTGGACGAGGGGTTCCTGGACAAGCTCGCGCAGGACGTGGAGGGCGACCTCGTCGTCGCGGTGCCGGCGCGGGACGTGTTCGTCGCGTCGGGCACCGGGCATCCGGACGGCGTCGACAAGCTGCGCTGGGCGGTCGGCCAGGTGTGGGCGGAGGACCGCGGCGACGGCGTCTCGGACCCGGCGTGGGACGTGCCCGCCGGGAGCCTGCTGACCCATGACCTGCTGGTCCGTCGCGGCACGGCCTGGGAGATCCTGACCGCCTGACCCGGCCGCGCCCTCACACCTTGAGGTTCGCCAGCCCTTCCAGCGCCTCGACCAGCGGGGTGAGCTCCGGCAGCCGGGACGCCTCGGCCAGCGCGTCGTCGAGCGCGGCGTTGTGCGTCGGGGCGGCTTCGTCGTGCACCTTGCGGCCCTCGGGCGTGGCCTCGGCGTAGATGCCGCGCCGGTCCTCTTCCGACAGGACGCGGGTGAGCAGGCCGCGCTTCTCCAGCCGGGCGACCAGGCGGGTCGTCGCGCTCTGGCTGAGGACGAGCTTGTCGGCGAGCTGCTGCATCCGGATGTGCCGGCCGTCGGGCCCGGCGAGGTGGTGCAGCACGCAGAACTCGTTGACGCTCAGGCCGTGCCGCCGCTGGAGGGCGCGCTCGATCCCGTCCTCGATCCGCGCGTGCAGGGCGGCGAGCGTCCGCCAGCCCTGGGCGCGGTCGCCCGTGGCGGAGGGCGTGCCGGATGCCGCGCCGGATGGCGGGCCGGACGGCTGGGCGGGTGACATGGCTCACGCCTCCTCGTGTTGCGCGCCGGATACTTGCGTGGTGATATAGCAGGCGTCTGCAAATACATGCTTCTGCAATAAATGAACGCGCTCGCTATTGCAGGCGCCGCCTACTCTACCCGAGGAGACCGCTCATGCCCCTCGCGCTGCTGGCCCTCGCGCTGGGCGCCTTCGGCATCGGCACGACGGAGTTCGTCATCGCCGGGCTGCTGCCCGACCTCGCGTCCGACTTCCACACCTCGATCCCCGCCGCCGGGCTGCTGGTGTCCGGCTACGCGTTCGGCGTGGTCGTGGGCGCGCCGGTGATGACCGCGCTCGGCGCGCGGCTGCCCCGCAAGACGATGCTCGTCGGCCTGATGGCGCTGTTCGTCGCCGCGCACCTGCTGTCCGCGCTCGCGCCGGGCTTCGGCGTCCTGCTGGCGGCGCGGATCATCGCCTCGTTCGCGCACGGCGCCTACATGGGCGTCGGCGCGGTCGTCGCCGCCGAGCTGGTCGCGCCGGAGCGGCGGGCGCGGGCCGTCGCGCTGATGTTCACCGGGATCAGCCTGGCGAACGTGCTCGGCGTCCCGCTCGGCACGTTCCTCGGCCAGCAGCTCGGCTGGCGCGCCACCTTCTGGACGGTCGCCGGCATCGGCGTCGTGGCGCTCGCCGGGATCGCGGCGCTCGTCCCGTCCGCACCGCGCCCGCGCGGCGGGCTGCGGCACGAGATGGCGGTGTTCCGCAGCGGCCGGATGTGGCTGGCGCTCGCCACGACCGCGCTCGGCTGGGCGCCGGTGCTGGCCGTCGTCACCTACGTGGCGCCCCTGCTCACCGACGTCACCGGGTTCGGCAAGGGCGCGGTCCCGGTCGTGATGACGATGCTCGGCGCGGGGATGCTGGTCGGCGGCCCGCTCGGCGGCCGCTACTCCGACCGGGCGCTGCTGCCCACGATCCTGGCCGTGCTCGCCGGGCTGACCGCGCTGTCCGCGCTGCTGCTGGTGACCTCGCACGACCGGATCGCGGTGGTGGTGACGCTGACCGTCTTCGGGGTCGTCGCCTCGGCCGCGATCCCGCCGCTGCAGGTGTGGGTGGTGGCGAAGGCGGCCGCCGCGCCGACCATGGCGTCCGCCGCGAACGTCTCGGCGTTCAACCTCGGCAACGCGGTCGGCCCCGCGCTCGCCGGGCTGACGATCGGGGCCGGGCTCGGGTACACCTCCACGCTCTGGGTGGCCGCCCTGCTCGGCGCCGCCGGATTCGCGTCCGCTCTGGTGGGCGGCGCGCTGGACCGCCGTGACCGGACGGCGCCCGCGGCCGTCCCCGCCGAGCCGAGCCGCGTGCCGTGCTGACGCGGCGGGTCAGCCGAGCGACTTGAAGTCGGGCCACAACTGCGTCCAGGACGCGCGCTGCCCCCGGCACACCCACACCGGCTTGCCCTGCTCCTGGTTGTCCAGGCCGACGCCGTCGTCGATGCGACCCGCTACGCGCACGTCCGTCCAGTAGCGGTGCAGGCGCGCCCCTTCGGCGACGTCGTCCGGGCCGACGACGATGGTGGGGCCGCCGGTGTCGGGCGGACGGCCGAAGTACCAGAAGCCGTTGTGGCCGCTGTAGGCGCGGGGCAGGCCGAGCTTCGGGCCGTACCGGTCGAGCGCCCCGGCCTCGCCGTAGTTGCCCACCACGATCGTCGCCCTGGCGCGCTCGTCCGGCGGCAGCGTGCGGTGGACGCGCGCGACCTCGCGGGCGAACCGGGGCCAGCCGACGGTCTCGGCGGAGTCGGCGTTGACGACCGGCTGCGGGGTGTCGGCCAGCCACTTCACCGGATACACCGGCAGCGTCAGCGCGATGCTGCACACGGCCGTGACCGCGTACGCCGGGACGGTCGCCGCCCATCCCCAGCCGCGCGGCGCGCCGTGCCGCTCGATCTCCACGGCGCCCGCCGCCCACAGCGCCGCCCACAGCCCGGCCAGGTAGTACGGCTTGCCGCCCGTGGCGATGAACACGACGTTGAGCAGCAGGTAGGCGTGGCCGAGGAAGCGGAACGGGCGCAGGCCGTCCGACCGGTACGTCCGCCACAGCCCGTAGATCCACAGCCAGGACGGCAGGATTCCCGTCATCAGGATCTGGAACGGGACGAAGCCGGGCCGGCCGGCGAAGTCGCCGCTGCCGGCGATCTCGCCGGCCATGTCGACCTGCGGCCAGCCGTGCCGGGCCTGCCAGAGCACCCCCGGCAGCACCGCGATCGCGACCACCGCGGCCCCGGCCGCGAGCATCGGGCGGCGCAGGAAGTCGCGGGGCCCGGACACCAGCAGGCCCACGATGAGTGCGGCGACCAGGAACCCGGCCAGGTACTTGACGTTCAGCGCGGCCGCCGCGACCGCGCCGACCGCGAGCAGCAGCCGCTGGTCGGACGTCCGCACCCATCTGACCACGAGCCAGACCAGCGCCGTCGACAGCAGGAGGTCGAGCGTCGCGGTGTAGAAGGTGTGGCCGACCGCGACCACGAACGGGCACACCGCGTAGGAGGCGGCGGTGAGAAGCTGGGCGCGGCGCCGTCCGCCCATCTCCCGCGCCGTGAGCGCCGCGACGACGACGCCCGCCGCGGAGAAGACGGCCGCCGGGACGCGCAACGCCATCAGCGTGTCGCCGAACGCCTCCGTCACGGCCCGGGTCAGCAGCGGCAGCAGCGGCGGCTGGTCCGGATAGCCCCAGGCCGGATGCCGCCCGGCGACCCGGAAGTACAGCTCGTCGCGGTGGTAGCCGTAACGGGCGGCGACCGCGAGCAGCAGCGTCCCGAGGACCCCGGCGATCAGCAGCACCGGCCTCCAGGCGAGTGCGGGGACGTCGTCGGGTGAGGTGGCTTCGATCGGGCCGGACGCCGCTGAGGCGTGGGCGGTCATGCGCGCACGCTATGTCGGCGATGTGGCCTACGTCACGGTGATTCCACCGGCCAGGAATGGTCATCTTCCGCCGCCGCCTCCCGGAACCGGCCGGGCGCCTTCGCGAACTCCCGCTTGAACGCCTTCGCGAACGCGAACTCCGAGGTGTATCCCACCCGCTCCGCGACCGACCGCAACGGCAGGTCGGTGTCCCGCAGCAACCGCGCGGCGACCGTCATCCGCCACCACGTCAGATATGTCAGCGGCGGCGCGCCGACCGTCGCGGTGAAACGGCGCGCGAACGCGGCGCGGGACAGGTCCGCCCGGCAGGCCAGGGACTGGACGGTCCACGGCCGCCCCGGTTCGTCGTGGACCGCCCGCAGCGCCGCGGCGACCGCCGGATCCCGCAGCGCCGCGGCCCAGCCCGTCGCCTCGTCCGCCGGACGGTCCTCGTACCAGGCGCGCAGCATGTAGAGGAGGAGGACCTCCAGCAGGGCGGGCAGCGCGGCGTCGCCGCCGTGCCGCGTCCCGCCGTCCAGCTCGCGGCCGAGCAGTTCGATCGCCCCGCGCAGCGACGGGTGCCGGCCGATCCGCGCCGGGATGTGGACGACGTCCGGAAGCTCGGCCAGCAGCGGATGCACGCGTGACTGGTCGAGGCGGTACGCGCCGCACAGCATCTCGGTGCGTCCCGCCGGCGGATCGTCCGCGCCCGCCGGCCGCAGCAGCGAGCGGGCGTCGGCCAGCGGGCGGTCCGGCGCGTCCGCGAGGCCGTGGCCCAGCTCGCGCGGCAGGAAGGCGACGTCCCCGACGCCGAGGTGGATCGGGTCGCCCGCCGGGGGGATCAGCCAGCAGCCGCCCTTGAGGATCACGTGGAACCCGGCGCCCGGCTGCGGGTCGAACCGCACGCCCCACGGCGGCTCCAGGAGCGTGCGCGAGGAGTGCGGCCGGCCGAGACGCATGGCGGTGATCGCGTCGCTGAGGACGTCCATGCAGCCGAGCGTATCGAGTGGCACCGGTCAGTGAGACGAATGGACATGGTGGCTGGATTCTGAGGCATGGGTAGTCTTCCGCGCCGTCCCTACGGTGATCATAAAGACACAGGGAGGCAGTCATGAGGATCGCCGTTCACGGAGCGAGCGGTTTCACCGGAGGACTCGTTCTCGCGGAGGTGCGGCGCCGGGGGTTCACGCCCGTCGTCGTGGGCCGTGACGAGGAACGCCTGAGGAAGGCCGCTGCGCGTACCGGCGGCGACGACGTCGAGATTCGCGTCGCAGGGCTCGACGCCCCCGCCGCCCTGGCCGGGGCGTTCCGCGACTGCGACGCCGTCGTCAACTGCGCGGGCCCGTTCACCCTGTGGGGCGAACCGGTCGTGCGGGCCGCCATCGCCGCCGGCTGCCACTACGTGGACACAACGGGGGAGCAGCGCTACCTGCGGCATGTTCTGGACGCCTTCGGTGGCGACGCCGAGCGCGCGGGCGTGACGGTCGTCCCCGGCATGACCGACGACGGCGCGCCGGGCGACCTGATCGCCGCGCTCGCCGCCGCGCGTCTCGGCACCGTCGACGACGTCCTGGTGGCCGACCTGCGGCTGCCCGGCGCGGCCTCGCGCGGGACGGCCCGTTCGATGGCCGCGATCGGCGAGGGGGAACCGCTGGAGTTCCGCGACGGGAAGTGGGGCGTGACCTCCGTCGACGAGGCCGACCGCACCCTCGCCGTGCCGGGCGAAGGGGGCGGGGAGGTACCGGTCGGGTCCTTCCCTCTGCCGGGCGTCGTCACCGTCCCCCGCCACGTGCGGGCCCGGCGCGTGCGGAGCGCGATCCGGGCGGAGGTCGCGGCGATGTTCCGGGGCCTGACGGCCGACCTGGTGGAGAGCATCCCCGTCGAGCCGGACGAGGCGTCCCGCGCGGCGTCCCGCTGGCTCATGCTGGCCGAGGCGGCCGACGGCGCGGGGCGTACCGCGCGCGGCTGGGTCACCGGGACGGACCCGTACGGGATCACGGCCGTGATCGCGGTCGAGGGCGCCCGGCGGCTCGCCGCGGGCGGTGCCCCGGCCGGGACGCGCGCTCCCGCCGAGGTGTTCGACCCCGCCGGGTTCCTCGACGCGCTCGTGCCGTCCGGTGCCGCCTGGCAGGTCGAGGGCGGGTGAAAAAATGGGATGGGCTCCGGGATGTCAGGTGCGTACTGTTCGAGGATGATGTCGACCGGGCAACTGCTCGCCTTCTCCGCGATGGCGCTGGCCATCATCCTGATCCCCGGACCGACCGTGCTGTTCGTCGTCGGCCGGGCCCTCGCCCACGGCCGCGGCACCGCGCTGACCAGCGTCGTCGGCAACGAGATCGGCGCGCTCGCGCTGGCGCTCGCCGTCGCGTTCGGGATCGGCTCGATCGTGGAGCGGTCCGTCGTGGTGTTCACCGCCCTGAAGCTGGCGGGCGCCGCCTACCTGGTGTACCTCGGCGTCCAGGCGTTCCGGCACCGCCGGTCGCTGAGCGAGGCGATCGGCGGCACGGGCGCCGCGGGCGACCGCAGCCGCGCCCGGGACCTGTGGCAGGGCTTCATGGTCGGGATCACCAACCCGAAGACGACGGTCTTCTTCGCCGCCGTCCTGCCGCAGTTCGTGGACCGCGACCGCGGGCACGTGCCGCTGCAGATGCTGGTGTTCGGGCTGATCTTCGTGGTGATCGCGCTGCTGTGCGACAGCTGCTGGGGGCTGGCCGCCGGCGCCGCCCGGGCCTGGTTCGCCCGGTCGCCGCGTCGGCTCGCGGCGGTCGGCGGCACCGGCGGCCTGATGATGATCGGCCTCGGCGTCACCGTCGCCGCGACGGGCCGCAAGGACTGAGCGCCCTCAGGACGCCCGGCTCTCGCGGTACATGTCGGCGACGTGGCGGGCGGACAGGCGGGGCCAGAAGCTGACCTTGCCGGTCTGCCGGTCCAGCACGACGACGCTGCCGCCGATGGTGTCCGGCGGGCGGGACCAGTCGGCGGGCGGCGGCTCCACCGGCCACACGACGAAGCCGAGGTCGAACTCGTGGAGGCCGACCTCCACCGGGCCCGTCGCGGTGGGGGAGGCGGCGAACATGGCGCGGGAGCGTTCCATTACCCACTCGCGGGTGATCACGGCATCCCCCGTCCGGCGGCGTCGGTGATGATCGCCCAGACGCCGTGGACGTCCGGGTAGAGCGGCTCGGGGCCGCGCTCGCCGCGGCAGGTGTCCAGCCAGGCGATGCGGCCCTCGTGGTTGCAGGCGTTCCAGGCGTGCGTGCCGGTGCCCTCGCTCGGGTGCCAGCCGTTGACGATCAGCGCCGCGTGGCCGTGCCCGAGCCGCAGGAGCCGGTCCCGGATCGCGTCGAGCGCGGCGGCGTCCGGGCCGACGTAGCGGAACGCGGCGCCGAGGGTCCGCTCGGCGCGCTCGCGGGCGTGGGGTTCGCCGCGCAGGATGCTGAGCGCGTCGCCGGGGTCGTAGCGCACGCTGCCCGCGGCGGCGGGCTCGCCGTACCAGGTCTTGAGGAAGGCGAGCGCGCACTCCAGCGCGTTGCTGGTGCGGCTGCCCTCCAGCTGGGCCGGTTCCGTCATGGGGGAACTGCTCCGATCCGTCCGATGATCTTCGCGAGAGACTAGGGCATCGCGGCGGTCAGCGCGCGTCCGGGAGGAGCGGGGGAGCGGTGACGGGCGGGGTTCTGCCGAACCGGGCGCGCAGCGGGTAGCAGGCGGCCACCACGGCGAGGCTGACCAGCGAGGCGATCAGCTGCGACCGCTGCGCGTGCATGAACGCCATCGACACCAGCACCGCCAGCAGCGCGGCGACGACCAGCCAGGACAGGTACGGGTACAGCCACATCCGGTAGGTCAGCGCGCCGGGGTCCGCGCGCCGCAGCCTCGCGCGCAGCCGCAGCTCCGAGAACATGATCGACAGGTAGACGAACGCCAGGATGACGCCGATCGAGTTCATCAGGAACTTGAACACCTGGTCGGGCGAGGCGTACGAGGCGATCACCGCGGCCCAGGCCGCGACGGTGCCGAGCAGGATCGCGCGGACCGGGACGCCGCGCCGGTTCAGCCGCACCAGCCCGGCGGGCGCGTCGCCGTCTCGGGTCAGCACGTACAGCATCCGGGACGAGACGTAGATCGCCGAGTTCAGCACCGACAGCACCGCGGTCAGGATCACCGCCTGCATCGCCGTGCCCGCGGCGGGCACGTCCAGCCGGTCCAGCGCGCTGACGAACGGGCTGGTCAGCACCTTCGCGTCGTTCCACGGCAGGATCGAGACGACGAGCAGGATGGACAGCACGTAGAACAGCGCGACGCGGTACAGCACGTTCCCGGTGGCCTTCGCGACGGCCCGGCCGGGCTCCTCGCTCTCGGCGGCGGCGACCGTGACGATCTCCGTGCCGCCGAAGGCGAACATCACCCCCACGATCGCGGTGAAGACCGCCTTGATCCCGTTCGGGGCGAAGCCGCCGTGCCCGGTCAGCACGTCCAGCCCGCCGGGGGAGTCCGGCCACAGGCCCGCGATCCACAGCACGCCGAGCACCAGGAACACCAGGATCGCGGCGACCTTGATGGAGGCGAACCAGAACTCGAACTCGCCGAAAGAGCGGACCGAGACCAGGTTGACCGCCGTCATCACCACCAGCAGAACCGCCGCGAGGAACCACTGCGGCAGGTCGATCCAGCCGGCCAGGATCGCCGCGCCCGCCGTCGCCTCGGCGCCGACGAGGACGACGTACAGGTACCAGTACAGCCAGCCGATCGTGAACCCGGCGAACGGGCCGAGCGCCATCCGCGCGTACTCGGCCAGCGACCCGGCGACCGGCCGCGCCACCACCATCTCCCCGAGGGCCCGCAGCACGCACAGCACCAGCACGCCCGCCACCGCGTACGACACGACCGCGGCGGGCCCGGCGGTGCCGATCACGGCGCCGCTGCCGACGAACAGCCCCGCGCCGACCGCGCCGCCGATGGCGAGCATCGTCATGTGCCGGCGGCGCAGCCCCGTCCGCAGGCGGGCCGGACGGTCGTCGGTGGTGTCGGTCATCGCTCCGGGTTCCCTGTCGGCGGCTGGGGGTCGCGACCCGTGACGGGGTCGTCACTCACCTTAGGGGAACTTTAGGACCGTTGTGAGTCATGTATCGGACGTCCGAATATGGCGATCCGGGGCGGTGGTCCCGCACCGTACGCTGAGGCCGGGCGGTACGGCGAAGGAGGCGCGATGGACGTGACGGCGGATGTGCTCGGCCCCGGGTACGAGGCGATCGAGCTGCCGATGGGGCGCGACGCCGAAGGGGAGGTCGTGGCGACGCTCGTCCGGCGGCGCGGCGCGGAACCGTCCGGCCGGGCGGTGCTGTACCTGCACGGGTTCGTCGACTACTTCTTCCAGACGCACCTCGCCGACTTCTACCTCGGCCTCGGCTTCGACTTCTACGCCCTCGACCTGCGCAAGTACGGGCGCTCCCTGCGGCCGCACCAGACGGCGAACTACATCGAGAGCCTGAGCGAGTACTTCCCCGAGATCGACGAGGCCGTCCGGATCGTCCGGGACGTGGACGGGCACGGCACGCTGCTGCTGAACGGGCACTCCACCGGCGGGCTGATCGCCGCGCTGTGGGCCGACCGGGCCCGCGGGAAGGGCCTGGTGGACGGGGTGTTCCTCAACAGCCCGTTCCTCGACATCAACGAGCCCCTGCCCATGCGCAAGATCGGCGCGGGCCTGGCGCGGGTGCTGCGCCCCCGCTTCCCGAAGGCGACGCTGCCCGCCGGGGTGAGCGACCGCTACCCGCGCAGCATCCACCGCGACCACGAGGGCGAATGGGACTTCGACCTCGCGTGGAAGCCGATGGAGGGGTTCCCGGTGCGCGCGGCGTGGCTCGACGCGGTCCGGCGCGGCCAGCTGCGCGCGCACAAGGGCCTGGACATCGACGTCCCGGTGCTGGTGATGGCGTCCTCGCGCAGCGTCCGCCCGTCCCGCAAGGTGCTGGACGTCACCGGCGCCGACGCCGTCCTGGACGTCGCGCACATGGCGAAGTGGGCGCCCCGGCTCGGCCGGCACGTCACGCTCGTGCGGATCGACGGCGGGCTGCACGACCTGACGCTGTCGGCCGAGCCCGCCCGCCGGGAGGTGTTCGCCGAGCTGACCCGCTGGACCGCCGGCTACCTGCCGCCCCGCTGACCGCTAGCCGGTGATCTTGGACAGGTCGAAGTCGTCGAAGCCGACGACGCTCTTCTCCGCCTGGTTGCCGCCCCGCTCGATCTGCAGCTTCGCCCCGCCGTTCGGCAGCGGCTGGTCGGCGTCGGTCCTGTCGACGACCTGCTTCCCGTTCACCCACAGCCGCAGCCGGACCTTCTTGCCGCCGTCCTCGCCCTCGCAGGCGACCTGCACCTTGTTCGGCCCCTTCTTGGCGAAGCCGGGGACGGAGTCGGGCGAGGCCAGCTCCTTGGAGCCGAGGGCGGCGCTGGTCTTGCGGAGCGTCGCGCCCTTGCCGTCGTGCCGGACGAGGAACGTGTACTGCTGCTTGCCGTTGTCGCCCGACCGGCACGCCATGCCGTAATGCGCGTCCGGCGCGCCCTGCCAGACGGTGACCGTGACGGTCATCAGCATCGGGTCCGGGACGTCCTTCGGGTCCTTGGGCACGTCTCGCGACCGCGCGGTGCTGTAGGTGTCGGTGTCGAGCCAGTACTTGCCGTCCTTGTAGCCGTACTGGCTGCCGTAGAGGCCTCCGCTCCAGCCGGAGTCCTGGCTGGAGAAGTCGTCGCTGAACACGGTGGCGAGCTTGTCCGGCGGGCCGTCCGAGCGGAACACGGTGAACGCGACGACCGCGGCGACGACGGCCAGCGCGGCGACGGCGGCGCCCGCGATGAGCAGCGGACGCTTCGGCACGCCGCCGAGGCCGCCTGCGCCGCCCGGTCCGCCGGCGGGGCGGGAGTCGCGGCGGGTGGCGTCCGCGCCGAGCAGGGCGGTCGGCCCCGGCTGGACGTGCCGCGCCTGGACGGTCGGCTCCGCCCCCGCGCCGTGCCAGCTCGCCTGGACGGTCTGGGCGAGCACGGCCGGGTCGGGCGTGCGCCCGGAGCCGACCAGGCGGCCGAGCAGCTCCTGGACCGACGGCCGGTTCCGCGGGTCCTTGTCGAGCGCGGCGGCGACGACGTCGCGCAGGGCCGGGTCGAGGCCGTCGAGCTTCGGCTCGTCGTGCGCGACCCGGTAGAAGATCTCCGGGACGGTGTTGCCGGCGAACGGCGCCTTGCCCGTCCCGGCGTAGGCGACGACGCAGCCCCAGGAGAACACGTCGGAGGCCGGGGTGACCGGCTCGCCGCGCAGCAGCTCGGGCGGCAGGTAGTTCGGCGTCCCGACGAACTGGCCGGTGCGGGTCGGGCCGTCCGCCGCGTCCAGGGCGCGGGCGATGCCGAAGTCGATGACGCGGGGCCCGGTGGACGACAGCAGGACGTTCGCGGGCTTGAGGTCGCGGTGCACGATCCCGGCGCCGTGGATCGCGGCGAGCGCCGTCGCCACCCCGACCGCGAGACCCTCCAGGTCGGAGCCGGGCAGCGGGCCGCGCTCGGCGACGGCGGTCTCCAGGCTCGGGCCCTCGATGTACTCGGTGACCACGTACAGCGGGTCGCGGTCCAGCTCGGCGTCCAGTACCGGCGCGGTGCAGAACCGGCGGACCTGCCGCGCGGCGGTCACCTCGCGGCGGAACCGGTCGCGGAACGGCGCCTCCCCGGCCAGCTCGCGGTTGATCACCTTGACGGCGACGCGCCGCCCGCCGGCGTCCTCGCCGAGGTAGACCGTGCCCATGCCGCCGCGGCCGAGCCGCCCCACCAGCCGGTAGGGGCCGAGCTCGGTGGGGTCCTCGGGGCGCAGGGCCTCGCCGTTCTCTCCTGCGTGCGTCGTCATGGTGTGAAGTTCCTGGGAAAGGGGGTTTCGGGGGGTTCGCGTTAGAACCCTAGTGGCCGCCGACGTTTCAGACGCGCGGGGCGCGCCTCGGGTTCGGCGGTCTCAGCGGGTCCGGCGGGCGCGGGGCAGGGTGCGGAACGGCGGCAGCTTCTCGCCGGTGAGGCCGAAGGCGTACGCCACGACGCGGCTCGACCACCGCTGGCAGCCGACGACCAGGCCGTAGAGCGGGCGCGGGTAACGGCCGGTGAACGGGATGACCAGCCAGCTCACCAGCATCACGACCACCAGCGCGGCGTACATGAGCAGCATCACCAGCAGGTGCGGGATCACCAGCAGGCCGCGCAGCAGGGTGAACCAGCGTCGCGGCCCGCGCCACGCAGCCGGGAACGGCAGGTCGACCAGCACGGTCTCCTCGTCCGCGCCCCGCTCCGCAGGCGCCGCGGCTTCGGCGGGCTCCGGGAGAACGGGCGCTTCGACGGCCGGCGCGGCGGGACGCGGCGCCGCGGAGTTCGGCGCCGGGGCGGGCGCGGGCGGCGGAACCGGCGCCGGCGGCGCGGG